>NZ_JBFAMT010000011.1:0-221059 GCF_040656635.1 Actinosynnema sp. NPDC049800
ATCCCGCCGACCTGGCTTTGCCCTACCGCACGTGTCAAGGGGGCACATCCCCACCCAACAGGAACAATGGGCTGGAACCGCCCCCTTGACGCGTGCGGTAGCCCGGAGGGAGGTCGGTGGGATGACACGAAACCCGGACCCACAACGGACCCGGCACACCACCACCCAACCAGGAGTCATCCTGCTGATCTGCCCGTCCGGCGAGGACATGCTTTCAAGCTTTTGATCTCTTCGCGCAGTTCGAACCTCGAACCCGAAACCCGAAACCCGGAACCGGCTCAGCCCGCGTACTTGCGGGTGCAGAGCCCGGCACCCTGGTAGAACCCGTCGCGGAACGCCTCGACGCGGGCGAAGCCGGACGGCACCACGGTCCCGTTCACGTCCGCCGCGATCAGGCTCTTGTCGGCCAGCAGCTCCGCCACCGCCTCGTCCAGGTCACCGGACGACAGGCGCAGCCGCGCGCTGCTCTGGGTCGTCGTCCCGGCCCACGCACCGGTCAGGCACGCCGTCCGCAACCCCGCCGCCGGACCCTCCAGCCCGTACCCGGTCGCCTTCTGGATCGACAGCGCGAACCGCGACGCGATCTCGGCGAACGCGGCGAAGTCGCCGATCCCGCCCTTCTGCCCGCGCTTGGGCGGCGTGCCGATCTTCACCAGGTCGGGCAGGTCGATGGAGATCGAGTTCGTCGCCGGGCAGTACGCCGCGGGCGAGGTGTCGCCGCCGTCGGGGCACTCCGCGGACGACGAGGTGGACAAAGCGGGCGGCGTGGCGGCGGCGTCCTTGAAAGCCGCGTGCAGCGACTCCTCCAGCAGTTCGAGCGACCGCTTGTCGTCGACCTTCAGGTTGCCCTTGCCCTGCCCGGTGTCCTGGTCCTGCGAGTCGAACTTCTGCTGCGTGATCCGCGCCTTGATCTCGGCCTCGTCGATCTCCGCGCACCGCGACGGATCACCGGCGAACCCGAACTGGAACGCCGAGACCCGGTCGAACGCGCTGCCGTGCGCGCCCTGCTTCTCGGCCGACGTGCCCGCCGCGTCCCGGATGAAGAACATCGTCGCCAGCACCTGGTTCAACCCGGGCCCGGTCGAGATGCGGAAGTGCTTGGACTTGCCCTCGGCCACCCAGCGGAAGAAGTTGCCCGCGTAGCAGTCGGCCTGCTGCTCCTTGATGATCGACGGCGTGGCCTGGTTGATCCCGCCGATGTCACCGAGCTTGTACTGGATCGCGTGGCCCATCTCGTGCGCCAGCACGGTCACCACCGACATCGGCCCGAACGCGTCGTCCAGCATCGGCAGCAGCTCGCCGCGGTCCCACGCGATCGAGTCGTCCAGCGAGCAGTAGAACGCGTTCGCCACGCCGGCGGTGTTGGTGCGGCAGATCTCGACGCCCTTGCCGTTGGAGTCGTAGGACACCAACCGCTTCACCGGCTCGAACTCCTTGCCGAACCGCGCGGGCAGCTGCTCGGTCCAGTACTCCTCGACGTCGGCCAGCGCGTTGATCGCGAGCCGGTCCATCTCGCCGCCGTCGGCGTTCTCCACCTGCAGGTCGGCGTCCGGCACGCCCGGCTTCGCGCCGCTCTCGCCGGTCGTGATGTCCAGCCCGGCCACCTTGGTGACGTCGGGCCGTTCCGACCGCCCTTGGCCGCTCACCGTCTGGGTGCACCCGGTCAACGCCATCGCGGCGGCGAGCGTCGCAGCAACCCAAGCCCGTCGAGCCATGCCAAGCCCCATCCCCGGTCCGTGCCGATCCAAGCCCGAACCCTACTTGGCCGGCTCGCGAAACCAGGCGATGTCCGGCAATTCGCCATCGCGGCCGGAGGACGCCGGCGGCGATGGCGAGTTCGGGCGGGCGGTGAGCGGCCCGTTCGGCGGACAGGTGAACGCGAAGCGATCAGCTCTCGCGCGTCCAGGCGGGAGTGATCCGCACCTCGCGGAGGCGCCAGCCCACCGGCGTCCGCACCGCGCGGTAGCGCTGCCGCAGACCTCCGGTGAAGTGGGGCGCCTGGCCGGCGCGGTAGAGGTACACGGTCGAGTTCGCCGAGGCGGTCGCGTGGTCTCCCTCGACGTCCACCAGCAGATCCGTGGTCGTGTGCTGGGTCTGCTGATCCTCGACGTCGTCCCGGCGCAGGAAGGCGACGACCTCGGCGAGGCCGCGGAGTACGCCACCCCGCGGCGAGTGCACCGCCACGTCGTCGGTGAAGACGGTGCCCGCGTCCTCCCACCGCTTCTCGTCGAGCAGACGTGCGAGGCGGGTGGACAGGTCGGCGATCTCGAGGCGGTCGGCGATCAGGGCATCCGTGGACATGGCATCCCTTTCATTGGCGTCTCCAACGTTGGTAACGCCAACAGTACCTCGAAATCATTGGCCGCGCCAACGGCCAATTCGCCTAGGTCAAACCGCAGGCCTTGGTGCCCTCGAACACCCCGCCGCGGAACACCTCGACCCGCTTGAACCCCGGACCGAGCGACGCCGAACCGGTCGCGTCGCGGGCCGCGTAGTCGTAGGCGAGCAGCACCTGCACCGCCTCGTCCAGGTCGCCGGGCGACAGCCCGAAGCCCTTCTGCCGGGTGAACACCTCCCGCGTGTACGCGCCGGCCAGGCACAACGCGCTGGTCGCCGCACGCTCACCGTCGAGGTCCACTTCCACCGCCGCCATCGCGGCCAGCGCGTAACGGCTCGCCAGCAGCACGCCCGTGGCGTAGTCGCCGATCTCGGCGTGCAGCTCGGGCAGGTCGGCCTCGACCTCGAACTCCACCGACTTGTCCGCCGGGCAGTACGCCACCGGGCCCTGGTCGCCGGAGCAGTCCGGCTCCTGCTCGGTCGGCGTGGACTTCGGGTCGGTCCACTTCTTGCCCGCCTGCTCGACCAGTGCCTTGTAGTACAGGTTCAGGTCGGGCGTGACGTTCTCCAGCATCTCGTCGAACGGCAGGTTGCCGCCGCGGTCGCGGTCGTCGGCGGAGGTGAACGCCTGCTGCGTGAACACCCGGTTCTCCGTCGACATGGCCGCGCAGAACTCCGTGCCCTGCTGGTAGCCGTCCTGGAAGGCGGACACGCGGTCGAACGCGTTGCCGTGCGCGGACCGGTCGCTGGCCGAGGTGCCGACCGGGTCGCGGAACGTGATCAGCGCGCCCAGCGCCGAGTCCAGCGTGTCGGAGCCGATGTCGAGGTGCTCGGACTTGCCGTCGTTGACCCACTTGATGAACGCGCCCGCGAAGCAGTCGGCCATCGCCTCGGTGAGGATCGTGGGGAACCGCTGCGGCTCGCGCCGCTCGGCCTCCGGCGTGATGCCCATCCGGTTCTGCACGGCGTGGCCCATCTCGTGCGCCAGCACGATCACCACGGCCGCGTCGCCGAACCGGTCCTTGAGCACGGGCAGCAGCGCGGCGCGGTCCCAGGCGATGGCGTCGGCGCTCGGGCAGTAGAACGCGTTGCCCTCGACGTCGCTCGCCTTCTCGGTGCACGGCGGCGGCTTGGCCGAGGCGTCGGCGGTGTCGACCGAGTAGATGCCGCCCTCGATCGGCTCCCACGGCTCGTCGAACGTGTCCGGGAACGCCTCCTGCCAGAACGTGTCGATGTCGGTGACGGCGGTGGCCGCCAACTGGTCGATCGGGCCGCCGTCGGTGCCCCGGATGAAGCCCGGGTCGACGGTGCCCTTGGTGACGGCCTCACCCGCCACCGGTTTGCCCGGGATCGCCTGGGCACAGGCGCTTGCCGTGAGCAGGACCGTCGCCAGCAGGACCAGCCGAGCCGATACGAGCCGCATTGGCCCATTGTGCCCGCGCCGAACCCCTACGGGGTCGCGTTCGACGTCGTGGCCGGATCACGGGTGCGTGTCGCCCACCTGGTCAACGCCGGCACGGGCGCGACCGCGACCAGGAAGATCACGCCCACGGCGAGCCAACCACCCGCGCCGAAGCCGCCGAGCGCGAACGTCAGGACGGCGGGCCCGAAGAGCTGCACGGTGGCGGTCGCGGCCTCGTTCACCCCTTGGTAGGCGCCACGCGCGTCGTCACGCATGAGGCTCACCGACAAACCCCAGTTCGCGGCCACGTAACCCAGTTCCCCGACCACGTGCAGCGCCGCCGCGGCCACCACGACCGCCACGACCGCCGCACCCGAGCCGCCCGCGGTCGTGGCGAGCAGGGCGCAGCTCGCGGCGAGGGCGACGCCGGACCGGACCGCCGTGCGCGCGGCCTGGTCCGGGGTGCGGGCGAAGCGCGCGAACGGCACCTGGAACACGGCGATGCCCACCGAGCTGACGACCACCACCACGCCGCTCAGCGCGAGCGGCAGGTCGGTCGAGCGCGACAGCCACAGCGGCAGGCCGGTCGACAGCATCGCCCAGCACAGCGACAGGACCGAGGTGGTCGCGACGACAGCGAGGTAGGGGCGGTCGCCCAGCACGACCCGCGCCCGCGGCGTCGCGCCGACCGGCGACGGCTTGCGCACCGCGAGCGTCGTCACCGCCAGGACCCCGAACGTGAGCGCGTTGCCGGTGATCGCCAGGGCGTAGGCGGAGTGGCTGTCGGCGGTCAGCACCAGGGCGCCGAGCCCGGCCCCGATCGCGTAGCCGACGTGCTGCGCCACGCGCTGCCGCGCCAACGCGCGCACCCTGGCCGCGTTGTCCGTCACCAGACCCGCGATCAACGCCGTCCGCACGGCGTTGCCGCCGTTGGCCGGGGCGGTGAACGCCACCGTCGCCACGAGGAACGACCACGTGCCGTCCACGACCAGGTAGGACGCCATGGCGCACGCCCGCACGAGGGTGATCACCACCAGCACCGACCTCGGGTCGAACCGGTCCGCCAACGCGCCGACCGGCACCGCCGCGAGCAGCCCCGCCGCACCCGCCACCGCCATCCCGACACCCACCGCCACCAGCGGCAACCCGAGCACGCGGGTGAAGAACAACGCCCACGTGGTGAACCACAGGCCGTCGCCGAGCGCCGAGACCCCGCGACCCCACAGCAGCACGCCCAGCCCCATCGGCAGACACCCTTCAGGATCCTATGAACGGTGTCTGCGACCGTAACCCGCCCCCGCTCACGGCCGCAACCAGAGTTCAGGCAAGCGTGAAGGGTGCTAGGGTGCGCTCATGGCTGGATGGATCGACTCCGGCAACGCCGTGCAGGCGTCCGCCGTCGCGCTGGCCCGCGAGCTGTCCGACCCGATCCGGCTCACCGCGCTGCAACTGCTCGCCGCCGAGGGCCCGCACGCGATGGTGCAGCTGGCCGACGCCATGGGCATCTCGCCGCCGCGGTTGGGCAACCACCTGGCCCGCCTGCGCGCCGCCGGCCTGGTCGAGGTCGAGCACACCGGCCGGCACGCCGTCTACCGGGTCGCCCGCGCCGACATCGCCGACGTCCTCACCGCGCTGGCCCGCTACGCCCACCACGACGACCTCACCGCGCCGCGGCGCGCGTCATCGCCGGTGGACGTCGCCCACACGTGCTACGACCACGCGGCCGGCCGCCTGGGGATCGCGGTGTTCACCACCCTGGTCGACGCAGGCGGGCTCGAACCGCCCGACGGCCGCGCCGGCGAACTCGCGCTCGGCGAGGACCTGACCGCGTGGCGCCGCCTCGGCGTCGACCCGCACGCCGTCGCGCCGCGCCGCCGCCTGGCGCTGGCCTGCCTGGACCGCACGCACCGCGTCCCGCACCTGGGCGGCGACCTCGGCCGGCTCGTGCTCGACGCGTTCGTGGCCGACGACCTGGTCCGCCGTCAGGAGGGCACCAGGGAGCTCCTCGTCACCGAACGGGGTGCCGAACGGCTGCCCGAGCTCCTGCCCACCTTCACGCCCGCGCCATGACGCCGCGCACCGCCCACGCCCGCGCGGTGAGCCGGATCGAGCCGTCCGGGTGGGTGGGCAGGCGGGTGCGGAGCAGGTCGCGCAGGGCACGACGCCGGTCCTCGGGCAGGGACGCGGTGTAGCCGGGCGCCGGTCCCTGCCCACCGAGGAACGGCCGCCAGTAGTCGTCGAAGTCGTTGAACACCGTCGGCACCTCCAACGCCTCCACGCGCACCCCGTGCAGCCCGGCGGCGGTCCACAGCCCGCGCAGCGGTTCGGGTCGGCACAGGGGGAAGCGCCTGCCCTCGTGCAGGGCGGCGGCGGCCGGGTCGAGGTCGGTGGCGGCGTCCCAGAAGAAGCGGGTGATCGCCATGCCCTCGGCGTAGTCCCAGACGTAGGCGGCCACCACGCCGCCGGGCGCGGCCACCCTGGTGCACTCGGCGGCGGCCCGCACCGGGTCCGGCACGAAGTTGAGGGCGAGGCCGCTGACCACGGCGTCGAAGGCGTGGTCGGGCAGCGGGAGGGAGCGGGCGTCGCCGACGTGGAAGGCCGCGCGCGGGTCGGTGACCCGGTGCCGCGCGGTGGCCAGGAAGCCCTCGGACGGGTCGACGCCGACGACCTCGGCCGGGTCGGCGATCTTGAGGATCGCGGTGGTCAACGCGCCCGTGCCGCAGCCGATGTCCACCCAGCGACGGGCCGACGGCACGTCCAGCAGTCGGAGGAACCCCCTCGCAACGGGCGCGCTCCAACGCCCGACGTAAGCCTCATACGCCTCGCCGACCGCCCACACCTCGTCCGCCATGGGGCTCAGCATGGCAGGCACCGACCCCCGCGGACGACGTTCCGCACGACCCGGTTCGGTCAGGGCCGGCGCGCCTCCCGGCCGGGTGTCGAGGACCCGGCCGGGCACGGCGCTGCGGTCAGGCGTGGTCGAGGTCGTCCGGGTCGACCGGGCCCTCGACGCCTGCCCGGTCTTCCTCCGTGACGGTCGCGGTGACCGCGGGTGCTTCCGGCGCCAGCCAGAGCACACCCGCCGGCGGCAGCTGGAGCACCGCGGACGCGGGCCGGCCGTGCCACGGGTGCTCCTCCGCCTCCACCACGCCGAAGTTGCCGACGCCGGACCCGCCGTAGACCTCCGAGTCCGTGTTCACCACCTCGCGCCACCGACCCGCGACCGGCAGCCCGACCCGGTAGTCGTGGTGCGGCATGCCGGCGAAGTTCGCCACGCACGCGAGCACCGAGCCGTCCTCGCCGATCCGCAGGAAGCTCAGCACGTTGCCCGCCGAGTCGTTCGCGTCGATCCACGAGAACCCCTCGGGCCGGTTGTCCGCGCTGTACAACGCGGGCGAGCCCCGGTAGACCCGGTTCAGGTCCGCGACCAGCCGGTGCAGACCGCCGTGCAGCGGCGACTCCAGCAGGTGCCAGTCCAGCGACCGGCCCTCCGACCACTCGTCGCGCTGCCCGAACTCGCCGCCCATGAACAGCAGCTGCTTGCCGGGGTGCGCCCACATGAACGCCAGCAGCGACCGCAGCCCCGCCGCCTTGTTCCAGTCGTCGCCGGGCATCCGCTGCCACAACGACCCCTTGCCGTGCACGACCTCGTCGTGCGACAGCGGCAGCACGAAGTTCTCGCTCCACGCGTAGACCAGCGAGAACGTGATCTCGTTGTGGTGGAACGACCGGTGGATGGGCTCGCGCGACAGGTAGTGCAGCGTGTCGTGCATCCAGCCCATGTTCCACTTGAACCCGAACCCGAGGCCGCCCAGGTGCGTCGGCCGCGACACGCCCGGCCACGCCGTCGACTCCTCGGCCACCATCACCACACCGGGGTGGCGCTTGTAGACGGTCGCGTTCAGCTCCTGCAGGAACCGCACCGCGTCCAGGTTCTCCCGCCCGCCGTACTGGTTGGGCAGCCACTGCCCTTCCTGCCGCGAGTAGTCCAGGTACAGCATCGAGGCCACCGCGTCGACCCGCAGGCCGTCGATGTGGAACTCCTCGATCCAGAACAGCGCGTTGGCGACCAGGAAGTTGCGCACCTCGTTGCGCCCGAAGTCGAACACCAGCGTGCCCCAGTCCGGGTGCTCGCCCCGGCGCGGGTCCTCGTGCTCGTACAACGCGGTGCCGTCGAACTTCGCCAACGCCCACGAGTCGCGCGGGAAGTGCGCCGGCACCCAGTCCATGATCACGCCGACGCCGCGCTGGTGCAGCACGTCCACGAAGTGCCGGAAGTCGTCCGGCGAGCCGAACCTCGACGTCGGCGCGTAATACGACGTCACCTGGTAGCCCCACGACCCGCCGAACGGGTGCTCGGCCACCGGCATCAGCTCCACGTGCGTGAACCCGGCGCCCACCACGTAGTCCGCCAGCTCCTCGGCCAGCTCCCGGTAGCCCAGACCCGGCTTCCACGAGCCGAGGTGCACCTCGTACACGCTCATCGGCGCGTTGATCCACTGCGTGGCGTCGCGCCTGGCCCGCCACTCCGCGTCGCCCCACTCGTGCGCGGTCCGGGTGACGACCGACGCGGTCTGCGGCGGCGTCTCGGTGGCGAACGCCATCGGGTCGGCCTTCTCGTGCCACCCGCCGTCGCGGCCGAGGATCCGGAACTTGTACCGGGTGCCCTCCGGGATGCCGGGGATGAAGACCTCCCACACGCCGGACGAGCCGAGCGACCTCATCGGGTTCGCGCGGCCGTCCCAGCCGTCGAAGTCGCCGCACACCCGCACACCGCGCGCGGTCGGCGCCCACACGGCGAACGAGACGCCCGAGACGGTGCCGTTGGGCGTGTCGTAGGTGCGCACCCGCGCGCCCAGCACGTCCCACAGCCGCTCGTGCCGCCCCTCGCCGATCAGGTGCAGGTCGAGCTCGCCGACGGTCGGCAGCCAGCGGTACGGGTCGTCCACCTCGACGACCTGGTCGCCGTACTCGACCACCAGCCGGTAGTCGCCGGGGTGCTCGGGCAGCTCGCCCGCGAACAACCCGTCGGCGACCCGGTCCAGGTCGAAGCGCTTGTCGGCGGCCATCACCGCCACCGCCGTCGCGCCCGGGCGCAGCGCCCGCGCGACCACGCCCTCCGGGACGTGGTGCACGCCGAGCACCGAGTGCGGGTCGTGGTGCGCCCCGGCCAGCAGCCGGTCGACGTCCTCGGGCGAGATCATGACTGCACCGCTCCCTCTCCAGTGATCCGCGCGATCGACGACAGCGGGACCGTCAACCACTCCGGCCTGTTCGCGTGCTCGTACGCGACCTCGTAGACGGCCTTGTCCAGCTCGAACGCCCGCAGCAGGTAGCCCCGCTTGCGCGGGTCGCCGACCGACTCCGACGCCGCCTCCGCGTAGCCCTCGGTGAACGCCGCGCGGTTGCGCCGCGCCCACTCCAGCGCCCGCACGGTCAGCTGGTGGTCCTCCGGCTGGCCGACGAGCAGCTGGTGCGCCGCGTAGTCGAAGGATCGCAGCATCCCCGCCACGTCGCGCAACGGCGAGCGCAGCTCGATGCGCTCGGCCATCGGCGTGCCCGGCTCGCCCTCGAAGTCGATCAGCAGCCACCCCTGCACGGTCCGCAGCACCTGACCGAGGTGCAGGTCGCCGTGGATGTGCTGCACGGCGACCGCGTCCGGTGTCTCCCTGGCCTGCTCGAACGCCTCCCGCAGCGCGGGCACGTACGGCCGCAGCTCCGGCACCGAGTCGACCACCGAGTCCAGCCGCGAGACCATCGCCCGCACGGTCCGGTCGATGTTCTCGGCGTCCGCGGACTGCGTGCCCAGGGCGCGTTCCAGGTCCGCGTGCACGGTCGCCACGGCCTGTCCCAGCCGCTGCGCCTCGCCGGCGAAGTCGCCGCCCACCTCGTCGGCGTGCAGGTCGGCCTCGGCCATCAGGTCGCGCACGCTGGTGGTGGCCATCGCCCAGCCGTCCACCGCGTCCGGCATGAACTGCTGGAGCATGCCGACGGTCGTGGTCCGGCCGTCGAGCCGACCCGTGATCGACCCCAGCGGCTGGGCGATGTGCTCGCACCCGACCTGGCGCAAGGCCCGGTGCAGCACGAGGTCCGGGTTCTCGCCCTGGCTGAGCTTGCGGAACAGCTTGAGGATGTACTGGCTGCCGAACACGATCGAGGTGTTGGACTGCTCGGAGGTGATCGGCCGGCCGCGCAGCCCGGTCTGCAGCTCGACGTCCGGCTCGTGCGCGAACCTCAGGCCCTCCACCTCGACACCCTCGGCGATCAGGTCGAGCAGCACGCCGGTCAGCTCCGGCACGGAGGTGGCGTCGTAGTTGTCCACGTGGTCGGTGACCAGCAGCTGGTAGGGCTCGCGCCGGTCCGGCTGCGCCACCTCCACCACGAGGTGCACCAGCACCGGGTCGGCGGACCGCAGCACCGCCGTCCGCAGCGGGCGGACCGAGGTGACCGGGCGGTCCTTCCCGCCGAACCACCGCTGCGCGGGCAGCCACTCGGGCAGCTCGGCGAGCACCTTGTCGACCAGGTCGTGCGGCTCCGTCACGTCCATCACCTCGGCTCGCTGTCGTCGCCGGCTTCCACGAGCTGGAACCAGTAGAAGCCGTGACCGGGCAAAGTCAGCAGGTAGGGCAGGTCGCCGACGGTCGGGAAGACGACGCCGCCGGTCAGCTCGACCGGCCTGCTGCCGTGGTGCTCCGACAGGTCGAGCTCGACCGGCTGCGGGAACCGCGACAGGTTGTTCACGCACAGCACGACGTCCTCGTGGCCGTCGGGCCGCAGCCACCGCCGCCGGTAGGCCAGCACGCTGGGGTTCGACCCGCCGAGGTCGGTGAAGTCGCCCTCCGCGAACGCGTGGTGCTGCTTGCGCACCTCGATCATCCGCCGCGTCCAGTGCAGCAGCGAGGACTGGTTGTTGAGCTGCGCCTCGACGTTGAGCGCCTGGTAGCCGTACACCGGGTCCATGATCACCGGCAGGTAGATCCGGCCCGGGTCGCAGCTGGAGAACCCCGCGTTGCGGTCCGGGGTCCACTGCATCGGCGTGCGGACCGCGTCGCGGTCGCCCAGCCAGATGTTGTCGCCCATGCCGATCTCGTCACCGTAGTAGAGGACGGGCGAGCCGGGTAGGGACAGCAGCATCGCGGTGAACAGCTCCTGCTGGTTGCGGTCGTTCTCCAGCAGCGGGGCCAGCCGTCGTCTGATGCCGATGTTCGCCTTCATCCGCGGGTCCTTGGCGTACTCCGCGTACATGTAGTCGCGCTCTTCGTCGGTGACCATCTCCAGCGTCAGCTCGTCGTGGTTGCGCAGGAAGATGCCCCACTGGCAGCCGTCGGGGATCTGCGGCGTCTGCGCCAGGATCTCCGAGATCGGGAACCGCGACTCGCGCCGCACGGACATGAAGATGCGCGGCATCAACGGGAAGTGGAACGCCATGTGGCACTCGTCGCCGCCGACCTCGGGGTTGCCGAAGTACTCGACCACGTCCGACGGCCACTGGTTGGCCTCGGCCAGCAGCACCCGGCCGGGGTACTCGTCGTCGACGACCTTGCGGCAGCGCTTGAGGAAGTCGTGGGTGCGCGGCAGGTTCTCGCAGTTCGTGCCCTCCGCCTCGAACAGGTACGGCACGGCGTCGAGCCGGAACCCGTCGATGCCCAGGTCGAGCCAGAACCGCAGGGTGTCCAGCATCGCCTCCTGGACGTGCGGGTTCTCGAAGTTCAGGTCGGGCTGGTGGGAGAAGAACCGGTGCCAGTAGAACTGGCCGCGCACCGGGTCGTAGGTCCAGTTGGACGACTCGGTGTCGACGAAGATGATCCGCGCGTCCGCGTAGCGCTGGTCGTCGTCGCTCCACACGTAGTAGTCGCCGTAGGGGCCGTCGGGGTCGGTCCGCGACTGCTGGAACCACGGGTGCGCGTCGCTGGTGTGGTTGAGCACCAGGTCGGTGATCACCCGGATGCCGCGCCGGTGCGCCTCGTCCAGCAGGTACACGAAGTCCTCGACCGAGCCGAACTCCGGCAGCACCGCGCGGAAGTCGGAGATGTCGTAGCCGCCGTCGCGCAGCGGCGAGGCGTAGAACGGCGGCAGCCACAGGCAGTCGACGCCGAGCCATTCGAGGTAGTCCAACCGGGACGCGAGGCCCCGCAGATCTCCGGTGCCGTCGCCGTTGGAGTCGCTGAACGCGCGCACCAGCACCTCGTAGAACACCGCGCCCTTGAACCAGTCGCGCTCGCGCGGCACGAGTTTGGCCGACCGGAAGTCCTCGGCCTGCGGTTCGACCAGCAGGCCGTCCGCGCCGATGGCCTCGCCGGTGTGCGGCACGTTCTCCAGGCCTACCAGCGCGGCGTCGGGTCGGGCCTCTTCCTGCATGTGTGCTCCACCTCGTCCCACCTCATTGGGGGTGCGTTCGATCGTCCCTCGTGCTCTTCGGCGGGCACGGGGACTGGGTAAAGGGGACCGGGCTGGTTCTTCTAGCTGCTGAACCTGCGTTGCACGCCGACGATGTGCGCCGGGGCGCGCCAGGGTTCGAGGCGGACGTAGTTGGCCTGACCCCAGTCCCAGGTCTCCCCGGACACCTCGTCGTGCGCGATCAGCCGCTCGGGCCAGTCGACGCCGAGCGCGGGCAGGTCCAGCCAGACGGTGCCGTCCTGCGCGTTGTGCGGATCCAGGTTGACCACGACGACGACCGTGTCGCCGGTGCCGGGATCCTGCTTGGAGTAGGCGATCAACGCCGGGTTGTCGACGTGGTGGAACCGGAGTGTTCGCATCTGCCGCAGCGCCGGGTGCGCCCGGCGGATCGCGTTCAGCTTGCGCAACCACGGTTCCAGCGACCGTCCCTCGGCCACCGCCGCCGCGTAGTCGCGGGGGCGGAGCTGGTACTTCTCCGAGTTCAGGTACTCCTCGCTGCCCGGCCGGACGGCCTCGTGCTCGAACAGCTCGTAGCCCGAGTACACACCCCAGGTCGGCGCCATCGTCGCCGCCAGCGCCGCGCGCAGCGCGAACATGCCCGGGCCGCCGTGCTGCAGCGACTCGTGCAGGATGTCGGGGGTGTTGACGAACAGGTTGGGCCGCGCTTCGTCCCAGTGCTCGACCAGTTCGTTGCCGAACTCGGTCAGCTCCTCCTTGGTCGTGCGCCAGGTGAAGTAGGTGTAGCTCTGCGTGAAGCCGAGCTTGGCCAGGCCGTACAGGCGGGCCGGGCGGGTGAACGCCTCGGACAGGAACAGCACGTCGGGGTGCCGGTCCTTGACCGCCCAGATCAGCCACGCCCAGAAGTCCGGCGGCTTGGTGTGCGGGTTGTCGACCCGGAAGATGCTCACCCCGTGGTCGACCCAGTGCAGCACCACGCGCAGCACCTCGTTGTAGAGGCCCTGCGGGTCGTTGTCGAAGTTGACCGGGTAGATGTCCTGGTACTTCTTCGGCGGGTTCTCCGCGTAGGCGATCGAGCCGTCCGGCCGGGTGGTGAACCACTCGGGGTTCTTCAGCACCCACGGGTGGTCGGGGGCGCATTGCAGCGCCAGGTCCAGCGCCACCTCGAGGTTCAGCTCGCGGGCGCGAGCGACGAACGCGTCGAAGTCCTCGATCGTGCCGAGCTCCGGGTGGATCGCGTCGTGCCCGCCCTCGTCCGCGCCGATCGCCCAGGTCGAGCCGGGGTCGTCCTCGGTGGCGGTGAGCGTGTTGTTCGGGCCCTTGCGGTTCACCCGCCCGATCGGGTGGATCGGGGGCAGGTAGGCGACGTCGAAGCCCATGGCCGCGATGCGGTCCAGCTCCTTGGCGGCGGTGACGAACGTGCCGTGCACCGGGACGCCCGACTCGTCCACGCCGCCCGTGCTGCGGGGGAAGAACTCGTACCACGAGCCGAACGCCGCCCGCTCCCGGTCGACCCACACCTTCTGCGGCTTGCCCTTGGTGATCAGCTCGCGGACGGGGTGGTCGTGCATGATCCGGCGGACGTCGCCCGCCAGGGCGGGTGCGACCCGCTCGGCCAGGGGGCGGTGCTCGTCGCGCAGCGCGGTGGCCGCGTTGACCAGCAGCGGCTTGTCCTTGCGCCGGTCGGGGCGGCGGCTGACGCGGTCGAGCAGCAGCGCGCCGCTCTCCAGGTCGTTCGCCAGGTCGTCGGCGCCCTGACCGGCGGCGATCTTGACCTCGACGGCGTGCTGCCAGGTGGCCCAGGGGTCGCTCCAGGCGTCCACGCGGAACGTCCACGAGCCCGTCGCGTCCGGCACGATCGTGGCGGCCCAGCGGTCCAGGCCGACGCCGTGCGGGACCATCCGTGTCTGTCTGGCGACCCGGTCGTTCGGTCCCCGCCACACCACCGTGGCGGCCACGGCGTCGTGGCCCTCGCGCCACACCGTGGCCTCGACCGGGACGTGTTCGCCGACCACGGCCTTCGCCGGGTAGCGACCGCCGCTCACGGTCGGGGAGACATCGTCGATACCGAGTCGTCCGCTCATCGGCAGCGCCCCTCTCACCTGGTGTGACGCTTGCACGGTCAAGTCTGCCCGCAGCGGTGGGACGGCCCACCACCGGGACACCTGTACCCGCTGTTCCTACCCGTTCTGATCGGATTGCACACTTGGCGGTGGCGCCCGTCTCGCGATCCGAGCAGATTCGCAGGCGGTGATCCGCTTCGACCGGGAGCCACGCCGATCTCGATCGAGCGACTAGGGCTCACACGATCGGAGTAGCGCCGGCCGGACCACCCTGCCGCGCCACCTCGCCCTGGCGATCAGCCGCACGCCGGGGTGCCCCCGGCGGCCTCCGACCGCGCCGAGCGCACGCCGCGCCGCCGAACGTGTCCAGGGTTCCGCGTCAACGTTTGCGCACTGTGGGCGAAATAACTTGCAGAGCGCCGTTTGCCCTGGTGAAGCTGTATCGGTCACGGCATCGGTTCGGGTGACCGTTGTCCCGCACCGCTGGATGGGGGATAAGGTCCGACGCCATGCGAGCACTTCGCCGGTTCACCGTCCGAGCCAGCCTGCCCGAGCCGTTGACCGCCCTGGGCACCCTCGCCACGAACCTGCGCTGGACGTGGCACCAGCCCACCCAGGACCTGTTCGCTTCGGTCGACCCAGAGCTGTGGGCCGAGAGCGGCGACCCGTTGCGGCTGCTGTCCGTGGTCGCGCCCGACCGCCTCGAAGCCCTCGCCCGTGACGAGCAGTTCCTCGCGCACGCCCGCGCCCTGGCCGACGACCTGCACCGCTACACCACCGGACCGCGCTGGTTCCAGCGCCGCCAGGACGAGATCGCCCAGCGCCGCGAGCACGGCAACCACGACCTGCACCCCCTGCCGACCGCGATCGCCTACTTCTCGATGGAGTTCGGCGTCACCGAGGCCCTGCCGAACTACTCCGGCGGCCTCGGCGTGCTGGCGGGCGACCACCTCAAGGCGGCCTCGGACCTGGGCGTGCCGCTGATCGCGGTCGGCCTGCTCTACCGGTCGGGCTACTTCCGCCAGGCGCTGTCCCTGGACGGCTGGCAGATCGAGCACTACCCGGTGCTCGACCCGCGCGGCCTGCCGCTGGAGCTGCTCACCGAGCCGTCCGGCGCGCCGATCCTCGTGCACGTCGCCATGCCGGGCGACCGGGTGCTGCGCGCCAAGGTGTGGAAGGCGCAGGTCGGCCGCATCCCGCTGCTCCTGCTCGACTCCGACGTCGAGGAGAACGACGACGACCTGCGCGGCGTCACCGACCGCCTCTACGGCGGCGACCAGGACCACCGCATCCGGCAGGAGATCCTGGCCGGCGTGGGCGGCGTCCGCGCCGTGCGCACGTACTGCGACCTGACCGGGCACCCGTCGCCCGAGGTCTTCCACACCAACGAGGGCCACGCGGGCTTCCTCGGCCTGGAGCGCATCCGCGAGCTGGTCACGACCGAGGGCCTGGACTTCGACCAGGCGTTGGCGGCGGTCCGCGCGGGCACGGTGTTCACCACGCACACGCCGGTGCCGGCCGGCATCGACCGGTTCCCCGTCGACCTGGTGCAGCACTACTTCGGCTCCGAGGCCCTGCTGCCGGGCGTGAACACCCAGCGCCTGCTCGCCCTCGGCGCGGAGGACAACCCCGGCCTGTTCAACATGGCGCACATGGGCCTGCGGCTCGCGCAGCGCGCCAACGGCGTCTCCCGGCTGCACGGCACCGTCAGCCGCGACATGTTCCGCGGCCTGTGGCCGGGCTTCGACGCCGCCGAGGTGCCGATCGGCTCGGTCACCAACGGCGTGCACGGCCCGACGTGGGCGGCGACCGAGATGAGCAGGCTCGTCGGCGACACGGAGGAGGCCGGCGTCGGCCTGCACGGGTTCGAACCCGTCACCGACCAGCGGCTGTGGGAGCTGCGCAACGACCTGCGCGGCAAGCTCGTCGACGAGGTCCGCCGCCGCACGCGCGCGTCGTGGTTGCAGCGCGGCGCTTCGGCGTTGGAGCTGGGCTGGACCGACTCGGTGTTCGACCCGGACGTGCTGACCGTCGGCTTCGCCCGCCGCGTGCCGACCTACAAGCGGCTGACGCTGATGCTGCGCGACGCCGAACGGCTGCGCGCGCTCCTGCTGCACCCCGAACGGCCGGTGCAGCTGGTCGTCGCGGGCAAGTCGCACCCCGCCGACGACGGCGGCAAGGCGTTGATCCAGCAGATCGTGCGGTTCGCCGACGACGCGGGCGTGCGGCACCGGATCGTGTTCCTGCCCGACTACGACATGTCCATGGCCCGGTACCTGTACTGGGGTTGCGACGTGTGGCTGAACAACCCGATGCGCCCGCTGGAGGCGTGCGGCACGTCCGGCATGAAGTCGGCGCTCAACGGCGGGCTGAACCTGTCGATCCGCGACGGCTGGTGGGACGAGCTGTACGACGGCAGCAACGGCTGGGCCATCCCGACCGCCGACGGCATCACCGACCCGACCCGGCGTGACGACCTGGAGGCCGCCGCGCTGTACGACCTGCTCGGCAACCAGGTCGCGCCGCTGTTCTACGACCGCGGCGAGGACGGGGTGCCGACGCGGTGGCTGGCGATGGTGCGGCACACGCTGGCCTCGCTCGGCCCGGCGGTGCAGGCGTCGCGGATGGTGCGCGAGTACGTGGAGAACCTGTACGCGCCCGCCGCGTCGTCGGCCGCCTCGGTCGTCGGCGAGGGTTTCCGGGGCGCGAAGGAGCTGGCCGCGTACCGGCAGCGGCTGCGGGCGTCGTGGACGCGGGTGCGGGTGCTGGAGTCGGAGATGTCGCTGAACGGGTCGGTGACGCCGAACCTCGGCTCGCCGGTCGGCGTGCGGGCGCGGATCGAGCTGGCCGGCCTCGAACCGTCCGAAGTGGACGTCCAGGTGGCGTTGGGCCGGGTCGGCGACTCCGACGAGCTGTACGACGTGGTCACGCACGGGATGGACTACGCGGGCAACGGCAACTACGAGATCGAGGTGCCGCTGCCGCACGCCGGCGCCGTCGGCTACACGGTGCGCGTGCTGCCGCGGCACGACCTGCTCGCGTCACCGGCGGAACTCGGTCGGGTCGTGCTGGCTGGCTGAGGTCGCTCGATCAGATGACCGTCGGCGTGACCGGCGGTCATCTGATTCACGCTGGTGTGCCGAGGTTTCTTCGGTCGGGTGAACTCGCGGTTTTCACCGGCAGGTGGCCGCGCGTCCGCGCTTACGCTTCCGCCGTGAGGAAATTCGCAACGATCGGCACGGTGCTCGCCGTCGTGCTCGCCGTGGCCGTCATCCCGGCCGCGTCGGCGCAGCGGCGGTCGGCGGAACCGCCCGCCGCGTGCGCGGGACTGGTGACGCAGCTCGCGGACACGCTCAAGACGGTGGTCGCACCGCTGGCCGCGAACCCGCCGGCGCCGGACAAGGCCGCCGTGCCGCTGGGCGAGGCGCTCCGCGTGCTGGTGGCGATGACGGCCGCGAAGTGCCTGCCGACACCACCGACGACCGCGCCCGCCGAGAGCCGGTTGCACGGGCCGGAGCTGTGCCTGTCGCAGGACCTGGCCATGTTCGCCGGCGCGTTCAGCGTGTTGAGCAAGATCGTGCCCGGCGCCGTGGCGCCGGATCCGGGGAAGCTGCGCGCCGAAGTGCAGACGTGGTTGAAGCTGGTGAACGAGGCCCTGAAGACCTGCGGCCTGCCCGTGCCGGAGGGCGGCATGCCGACCATGCCGGATCAACCCGCATAGATCGGAGTCGGCGATGTGCGGCGTCATCTACCTCGGCGATCGAAGGGTCGAGATCCCTTGCCTGGTGCTGGATCCGCTCTGGTGGCGGCATCCGTGGCCGCCGATCGACTTCACGCAGATCGGTCTGGGCGAGGACACCGCGGGGCCGCTTCCCGAGCCGTGGAAGGTGGAGCTGACCAAGCTCGGTGAGATGTTGGCGGCTGCCGGTCGGTTCAGGGATGACGGGCAGGCTGATCGCCTCGGTGCGGTCATCGTCGAGGTCGGTAACGCCATCGCCGAGCAGGAGCGAGCGGAAGTGCGGTTCGAGTGGGCCGCGCACGTGAGGTAGTGCTGCGCGAAGTCCGACCTGGAGCCGGACTTCCCCGCTCGCACCCGTGACCCGACCGATGCCGCCGGACGCAGCCCCGGCTCCGGTCAGGTGATGTTGAGCCGGGCCGTGGTTTCGGCGACCCGGGGCATCCAGCCGGCGAGTTGTTCGGCCTCGACCAGGCTCGCGCGGGCGGCCGCGTTGTCACCGGCGGCCATGTGGGCGCGGGCGATCGTGGCCAGGGCGTCGGCGCGGGCGAGACCGGTCTCGCTGGTGGCCTTGGCCTGGGTGGCGAGGGCCAGCGCGGTGGCGTGGTCGTGCTCGATCAGGGCGAGTTGGGCGAGCGTGGCCGTGAAGCGGTGGCGGGGGTAGCCGAACTTCATCGCGCCGTCCGCCGCGCGTTTCGCCGCGGGCACGCCGACGTCCGCGGGCAGTTGGCCGCCCTCGACCGCGTTCGCCGTGGAGCCGGCCATCGCGGCGAGCACGAACGCCATGTCGCGCGGCTCCAGGTCGGTGCGCCCGACCAGGCCGCTGACCAGGTGCAACGCCTCGCCGTAGCGGGCGCGCAGCGTCAGCACGGAGGACCGCGCGCCGATCGCGACCAGCAGCGTGGGGTGGCGCTCGACCAGTTCGTCGGCCAGCGCCTCGGCCCGGTCGAGGTCGCCGACTTCGAGCGCGTCGGTGACCTCGTTGACCAGGGGGGTCGCCTCGTACTCGGCCGCCGTGCGGCCGGACACGCGGGGCAGGGCGAACAGGAACCAGCCGGGTGAGGTGGTGCCCGCGCCGCGTCGTGGCCACAGGCCGTTGAGCAGCACGGCCGTGCCCGCGACCGCGAAACCGCGCAGGAACGGCTGGTCCGCGCCCGACCAGCCGAGCGCGCCGAGCCAGGCCACCGCCACGACCACCGCGGCCACGACGGCCGACGTGAGCCCGGTCAGCCACAGCCGGCGGCGGACCGGCGCCTTGATCGACGTGAGGCCGACCGACATCAGCAGCGGGATCGTCCGCCACACCACCCGAAGGTGGGGCTTCGTCCACGTGCGGATCTCGCCGCCGACGCCGATCTCGACCAACGGCACCCGCACGTGGAACAGCCGTGCGCCGGCCAGCAGGCCGAGTTGGAGCGCCACGTTGACCGCCCACGTCCCCACCGCGGCCCCGCCGAACGTCGCGACACCCGGCCGCCAGACCACGAGGACGACCAGGGCCAACCCGGTCAGCGCTTTCCACACGAACCTGGAGACGCTGCCGCCGGCCTCCTGGTTCCCGAACGCGGAACTCGGGTGTGCTGAAGGCAGGACCCGCGCGACCTGAAGGATCGACCCGCGGGTCCTGGAGGTTCGACACGCGCGTGTGTCGAACGCTCGGGTCGCGTGTGTCGGACGCTCCGGTCGCGCGGGTCGGACGCTCGGGTACGCCGAGTTCCGCGTTCGGGGCGGTCAGGTGACGGCTTGGGTGGCGCCCGGGCGCACGGGCAGGCCGGCGGCGGCGTAGCCGCGGAAGCCGCCGACCAGGTCCGTCGCACGCGGCAGGCCCACGCGTTGCAGGTCGCGGGCGGCCAGGCTGGAGGCGTAGCCCTCGTTGCACAGCACGACCACGGTGGTGTCGGCGGTGAAGCCGGGGATCCGGTGCTCGCCGTTCGGGTCCAGCCGCCACTCCAGCACGATGCGCTCCACCGGGATCGAGCCGGGGATCTCACCCTCCGCCGCCCGGTCGTGGTGCGGTCTGATGTCGACCACCAGCACGTCCGACAGCCCGGCCAGCTCCTCCGGCGACACGCGGCTCAACGACCGCCGCGCTTGTTCCAGCAACTCCTCGGCACTCACGGACCCTCCTGGTCGGCCAGAACGCGCAGCTGCTCCAACGGCAGCCGCAGGGCGGGCAGCGGCGGGATCTCCCGCGGTATGTCGGCGAGGCTCGCGTACTCCCGGGTCGGCACCAGCGGCGGCGAGTAGGCGTGCACGCTCGCCGCACCGATACTGCCCTGGTTCAGCACCCGGTGCGCACGCCCGGCGCCGAACCCCAACGCGCTGCCCACGGGCCGCCGCGCGCTGCGGATCGGCCCACCGGGGTAGCGGTAGTCCTCCGCCAGCTCACCGGTGAGCACGGTGAACGAGCCCGCCGCGCCGCCGTGGTCGTGCGCTTCGGTGCCCTGACCGGGGAGCCAGCTCAGCAGCCACAGCTCGACGCCCCCGGTCAGCCCGAGCCGCGCCCACCAGCGCCGATCGGGGTCGTACCGGAGGACGTCCAGCAGCGGGGTGGTCAGTTCGGCGGCGACGGTGGACGTCAGCTCGCGCAGCTCGCGCGGCGTCCACAGGTCGCGTTCGGGGTGGATGATGTCGCGCAGGAACCGCACGTCCAGCTTCGGGTGCAGGTCGGCGCGCGCGATCGTCGCGGTCACGTGGGTCGCTCCTGATGGCTACGGGTCGGGCGGGGTAGCGATCAAGACGCGACGCGGCGTCAACCAGGTAGGCCGGACCGGCCGCGTCGCGTCCGGCTACACCCGCACGACGCCACCAGCAGGAGGTCGATCGTGCGGTCGCACCAGGTCAGCAACGGGCGGGCCACGCCGGCATCGTGCCACGGATCGGCGCACCGCGCGCACGGCTCTCACCAGGCAGGATCGTGTCGGTGGCGGAGGCAGTCGGTCACCGACACAACTCAGTTCGGCACCCTCAGCAGCAACAGCGAGCGGCCCTCCAGCACGACGGTCGCGCCGGCCGCCAGGCTCTCCCCGGCCGCGGGCGAGCCGTCGGGGGTGGTGGAGTCGATCGTCGGCTCGTAGCGCCCGCCGTACTCGGGTCCCGGCAGCGTGACCTCGACCGGGTCCGCGCCCGCGTGCAGGAGCAGCAGCCACGAGTCGTCCGACACCAGTTCGCCGTCACGCGAGCGGGACAGGCTGTTCGACCCGTCGATCCACATGCCGAGGAACCGGCGGCCCTCGTCGAACCAGTCGGTCTCGGCCATCTCCTCGCCGTCCGGCCGGAACCACACCAGGTCGGGCGCGCCGGACGACGTGGTCCGGCCGTCGAAGAACTGCGGCTGCCGCAACGCGGGCGACGCGCGCCGCACCGCGATCACGCGCCGGGCGAACGCCAGCATCGCCTCGCCCTCGCCGCCGAGCTTCCAGTCCACCCACGACGTCTCGTCGTCCAGGCAGTACGCGTTGTTGTTGCCGCCCTGCGTGCGCCACTGCTCGTCACCGGCGGTCAGCATCGGCGTGCCGGTGGACAGCATCAGCGTGGCGAGCAGGTTGCGCGCCTGCCGGGCCCGCAGCGCCAGCACCTCCGCGTCGTCCGTCTCGCCCTCGACGCCGCAGTTCCACGACCGGTTGTCGTTGGTGCCGTCGCGGTTGTCCTCGCCGTTGGCCAGGTTGTGCTTCTCGTTGTAGGACACGAGGTCGCGCAGCGTGAACCCGTCGTGCGCGGTGATGAAGTTGACCGACTGCCACGGCCGCCGCAGGTCGTCGGCGTACAGGTCGGACGAGCCCGACAGCCGGTACGCCAGGTCGCGCACGCTGGTCATGCCGCGCCAGAAGTCGCGCACCGTGTCGCGGTACCGGCCGTTCCACTCGGCCCACTGCACGCCGAAGTCGCCGACCCGGTAGCCGTCGCCGGTGGCGTCCCACGGCTCGGCGATCAGCTTGCACCGCGACAGCACGGGGTCCTGCGTGATCGCGGTGAGCATCGCCGACGCCCGGTCGAACCGGCCGCCGCCGGGCCTGCCCAGCGTGGACGCGAGGTCGAACCGGAACCCGTCCACGCCCAGCTCGGTGGCCCAGTACCGCAGCGAGTCCGTCACCAGCCGCACGAACTGCGGCGACCCGGCCTCGGTGGTGTTGCCGCAGCCGGTGATGTCGAGCGTGCCGCCGCCGTCGATGTGCAGGTAGTAGCCGGGCGCGTCGAATCCCCGGTAGGACAGCGTCGGACCCTCCGGACCGCCCTCGCACGTGTGGTTGAACACCACGTCGATGATCACTTCGATCTCCGCGTTGTGCAGCGCGGCGACCATCGTGCGGAACTCCTCCACCTCGCGGCCCGGCTCGCTGGCGTAGGCGGGGTGCGGCGCGAAGTAGCTCAGCGGCGAGTAGCCCCAGTAGTTGTGCCTGCCGTCGCGGATCAACGACGGCTCGTCGACGAACGCGTGCACCGGCAGCAGCTCGACCGACGTCACGCCGAGCCGGGTCAGGTGCTCCAGCACGGCCGGGTGCGCCAGCCCCAGGTACGTGCCGCGCTGGTGCTCGGGCACGGCCGGGTGCCGCTTGGTGAACCCCCGCACGTGCAGCTCGTAGACCACCGCCTCCTCGAACGGCACCTCGGGCTTCACGCCGGTGTCCGGCCCGCCGGGCGAGGTGACCACGGACAGCGGCACGCTGCCGAGCGAGTCGACCGGTGACGGTCCGCCGAGCATCGGGTCGTCCACGTAGCCCAGCGCCGCGTCGAGGTCGGACAACGTCCCCGTGATCCGCGTCGCATACGGGTCGACCAACAGCTTCGCCGGGTTGCACCGCAGGCCGCGTGACGGGTCGTACGGCCCGTGCACGCGGTAGCCGTAGCGCTGACCGGGCGTGACTCCGGAGATCAGCCCGTGCCAGACGCCGAACGTGCGCTCGGTCAGCTCGACCCGCTCCTCGGTGCCGTCTTCGCTGATCAGGCACACTTCCACGGCGTGCGCGGGCGGTGCCGAGACCGCGAAGCGCACACCTCCGGCCTCGGGGTGCGCCCCGAGGGGGAACGGTCGGCCCGCGAGCAGGATCGAGTCGGCAGCCATGCGCCCGATCTTTCCAGCACACACGCTCGGTGTGGGCATGAGCGCGCTCAGGTTCACCGACCCCGCCCATACCTCCCCCCACCGGACCACCGGCGGAACGGGGTGCAGAACAATGGCGGCGGCGGCGCATCGACGGGGCGAGGGCAGGCGTGGAAAACGAAGATCTGGTCATCCACATGCAGGGTGTTTCGGTTCGACGTGGCAAGACCACGCTGGTCGGGGACGTCGACTGGAGCGTGGAGCTCGACGAGCGCTGGGTCGTGCTCGGCCCGAACGGCGCCGGCAAGACGACGCTGCTCCGGCTGGCCGGCGCGGAGCTGCACCCGACCAAGGGCAAGGTGCACCTGCTCGGCGAGCGGATCGGCCGGACCGACATGGCCGAGCTGCGGCCCCGGATCGGGCTGTCCTCGTCGGCGTTGAACGGGCGCATCCCGGCCGACGAGAAGGTGGTCGACCTGGTGGTCAGCGCCGGGTACGCGGTGCTGGGGCGCTGGCGCGAGGAGTACGACCGGCTCGACACCGGCCGCGCCAGGCAGCTGCTGGCCACGATGGGCATCGAGCACCTGGCCGACCGCACCTACGGCACGCTGTCCGAGGGCGAGCGCAAGCGCACGCTGATCTCGCGGGCGTTGATGACCGATCCGGAGATGCTGCTGCTCGACGAGCCCGCGGCGGGCCTGGACCTGGGCGGCCGCGAGGACCTGGTCGCCCGGCTGTCCGAGCTGGCGATGGACCCGGACGCGCCGGCGACGGTGCTGGTCACGCACCACGTGGAGGAGATCCCGCCCGGCTTCACGCACGCGCTGCTGCTGCGTGACGGCGGCATCGTGGCGCAGGGCCTGCTGGCCGACGTGCTGACCGAGGAGAACCTCTCGAAGACGTTCGACCAGCCGCTGGAGCTCCAACGGTCGGGTGACAGGTACTTCGCCCGCCGGAAAACTACCGAGGGGTAACCTGCGAGGCGCACCGACGTCAGGGTCGAGGAGGACCGCGTGGCTGAGTTCGTGAGGCTCGAAGTCGAGGACGGGATCGGCACCATCCGGCTGGACCGCCCGCCGATGAACGCGCTCAACCGGCAGGTCCAGGAGGAGATCCGGTCCGCCGCGCTGGAGGCCGCCGACCGGGCCGACGTCTACTCGGTGATCGTCTACGGCGGGCCGAAGGTGTTCGCGGCGGGCGCGGACATCAAGGAGATGGCCGAGCTGTCCTACGCCGAGATGGCGGCCCGCGCGGGCGCGTTCACCTCGGCGCTGCGCGCGGTGGAGGAGATCCCCAAGCCGACCGTGGCCGCCATCACCGGGTACGCCCTGGGCGGCGGGTTCGAGCTGGCGCTGTGCGCGGACCGGCGGATCGCGGGCGACAACGCCAAGGTCGGCCAGCCGGAGATCCTGCTCGGCGTCATCCCCGGCATGGGCGGCACGCAGCGCCTGCCGCGGCTGATCGGGCCGTCGCGCGCCAAGGACCTGATCTACACCGGCCGGTTCGTGGGCGCCGAGGAGGCGTTGCGCATCGGCATGGTGGACGAGGTCGTGGCGCCCGACGACGTCTACGGGGCGGCGAAGCGGTGGGCCGGCCAGTTCGTGAACGGCCCGGTGCGCGCCTACGCCGCCGCGAAGGCCGCGATCGACGGCGGGTTGGACACCGACCTCGGCAGCGGGCTGAAGCTGGAGAGCCAGCTGTTCGCGGCGATGTTCGCCACCGAGGACCAGAAGACCGGCATGGCGTCGTTCATCGAGAACGGCCCGGGGAAGGCGAAGTTCAGTGGCCGTTGATCCCAAGCCCAACCCGCACGCCACCGCCGAGGAGATCGAGGCGGCGTACAAAGACCCCAAGCTCGCGAACGTGCTCTACCACGACTGGGAAGCGGGCACGTACGACGAGAAGTGGTCGATCTCCTACGACGAGCGCTGCATCACCTACGCCACGGACCGGTTCCGCGCGGTCGCGGGTGACACCGGGCCGTACGAGCACGCGTTGGAGCTGGGCTGCGGCACGGGGTTCTTCCTGCTCAACCTGATGCAGGGCGGCGTGATCAAGCGCGGCTCGGTGACCGACCTGTCGCCGGGCATGGTCGAGGTGGCGCTGCGCAACGCCGGGCAGCTGGGGCTGCCGGTCGACGGCCGGGTGGCCGACGCCGAGCGCATCCCGTACGACGACGACACGTTCGACCTGGTGGTGGGGCACGCCGTGCTGCACCACATCCCGGACGTGCCCGCCGCGATGCGCGAGGTGCTGCGGGTGCTCAAGCCGGGCGGCAAGTTCGTGTTCGCGGGCGACCCGACGAACGTGGGCAACCTCTACGCCCGCAACCTCGGCCGGCTGACCTGGTGGCTGACCACCAACGTGACCAAGCTGGCCCCGCTCAACGACTGGCGCCGGCCGCAGGAGGAGCTGGACGAGTCCTCGCGGGCCGCGGCGCTGGAGGCCGTGGTCGACCTGCACACGTTCGACCCGTCGGACCTGGAGCGGACCGCGCGCGGCGCCGGCGCGGTCGGCGTGCGCGCGGTGACCGAGGAGCTGTCGGCGGCGTTGTTCGGCTGGCCGGTGCGCACGTTCGAGGCCGCCGTGCCGCGCGAGAAGCTGGGCTTCGGGTGGGCGATGTTCGCCTACAAGACCTGGCAGCGGCTGTCCTGGGTGGACGAGAACGTGCTGGCCAAGGTGCTGCCGCGCGAGCTGTTCTACAACGTCTCCGTGACGGGTCGCAAGCCGGTCTAGTGGCCTACGCCTTCAGCCTCGACGACGTGGCGTACCTGCGTTCGGACGCCGGGCGCGCCGCGTTGTCGGCGCTGGCCGACCTGCCGCTGACGCCCGCGTCGCGGCTGGCGGACGTGAACCGGGCCAGGCAGGTCTCGCCGACGCGCTTCGCGGCGGTGCTGGAGACGGTGCTGTTGCGGCGCAAGGCGGTCGCGAAGGTCGGTTTCGCCGACGGGCTGTTCACCTCCGACGCGTTGCAGCAGGCCACCGCCCACCCGGTGGCGGTGCACCGGGCACGTCGCTTCCGCGGTCGGGCGCACGACGTGACCTGCTCGATCGGGGCGGACCTGGCGGCGTTGCCCGAGGGTTCCATCGGGTCGGACCTGGACCCGGTGCGGCTGGCCATGGCGCGGCACAACCTGGGTGACGCGGTGCCGTTGGTGCGCGCGGACGCGTTGCGACCGGTGTCGCGCGGCACGGCGGTGCTCGCCGACCCGGCGCGGCGGGACGCGAGCGGGCGGCGCACGTGGCGGCCCTCGGACTTCGCGCCGCCGCTGGACGAGCTGGCGGAGGCCTACGCGGACCGCGACCTGGCGGTGAAGTGCGCGCCGGGCGTCGACTTCGCGGTCGCGCCGTGGGCGGACGAGGTCGAGCTGGTGTCGTTGGACGGGCAGGTGCGCGAGGCGTGCCTGTGGACGCGCGGCCTGGCCACGCCCGGCGTGTCGCGGCGGGCGACCGTGCTGCGGTCGGACGGTCCGGAGTGGACGGTCACGTCCGCCGACCCCGACGACTGCGGTGTGCGCGAGCCGGACGAGTGGCTGGTCGACCCGGACGGCGCGGTGGTGCGGGCCGGGCTGGTGCGGCACTACGCGGCCCGGCACGGGTTGGCGCAGCTGGACGAGCGGATCGCCTACCTGACCGGACCCACGCCGCCGCCGGGCGTGCGCGCGTTCCGGGTGGTGGAGCACGGGCACTACAGCGAGAAGGCGTTGCGGTCCGTGCTGCGGGCGCACGACGTGGGCCGGCTGGAGATCCTGGTGCGCGGGCTGGACGTGGACCCGAACGCGCTGCGGCCGAGGCTGAAGCTGTCCGGGTCGGCGGAGGCGACCGTGGCGCTGACGCGCATCGGCCGCCGTCCCGTCTACCTACTCGCGCACGCCGAGCGCACCTAGCCGCTCGAAGAGGAACGCGCGCAGGCCGTCGAGGTCGGCGTCCAGCGTGATGTCGAGCGTCTTGGGCGCCTCCGCCTCCAGTCGCCGGTCCACCACGAGCGCGCCCCGGTTCGGGCCGTAGGAGCAGTCGACGTCCACCGGGAACGGCGTGCCGCTCAGGATGCCGGGCCGCACCGCCTCGGCCACCGCGACCGCGTCGTGCACCGCCATGCCGTCCCAGCCGAGGAAACGCCGGTAGGTCTCCAGGTAGGAGGGCGTGAGGCCGACCAGCGTGGCGGCGACCCGCGACGTCTTCGCCAGCGCGTCCAGCCACTCGGCGCTGACCGCGCAGCGGCGGGTCAGGTCCATCGGCACCAGCGTCGTGGGCACGTCCTCCTCGACCAGCACGCGGCGGGCGGCCTCGGGGTCGCTCCAGACGTTGAACTCGGCCGTGGCGGTGACGTTGCCGCCGCTCACCCCGCCGCCCATGACGACGAGCCTGCCGATCTTCGGCTTGAGGCCGGGGTGGGCGGCCAGCAGCAGCGCGATGTTGGTGAGCGGGCCGATGGGGACGATCGTGACGGGTCGGTCGGCCTGGTCGAGCAGGTCGCGCAGCAGCGTGACGGCGTCGCGCCCGTCGGGGTCTCGGGTGGCTTCCGGCAGCGTGTCGGCGTACCCGGAGAGTCCGTCCTTGCCGTGGGCGCTGGACAGGTGCGGGTGGGGGTGGACCAGCGGCCGGGACGCGCCGACGCCCACCGGCACGTCGTCGCGGCCCAGGAGCGCCAGCAGCCGCAGGGCGTTGCGCGTGGTGTTCTCCAGCGACACGTTGCCGAAGACGGTGGTCACCCCGATCAGGTCGACCTCGGGACTGGCGGCGGCGAGGGCGAGGGCGAACGCGTCGTCCACGCCGGGGTCGGTGTCGATGATGAGGGGTGTCGTCACGGCACCATCCTGGATCACGGCCGGCACCGGGGCAGCAGCGGCGGGTTGGGCTTGCGGTGGATCGCCAGCTTGTAGGCCGGGGTCACCAGCACGTCGCCGATCGTGCCGGGCCGCACGTCGGTGAGCGTGCACAGGGTCCGGCCCCGGACCGAGTCCTGCCGCAGGATCTCCGGCCGGCGCGTGTCGTGCGCGATGAACGTCAGGTCGTGGTCGCCGGACTCGACCACGTAGCCCACCGACCGCGTGCCGTCGGTCCGCTCGACCGCCTCGACGGGCAGCCAGAACTGCACGCCGTGGAAGTTGATCGCGAGGGTGCACGCGGTCAGCGGGATGGCCAGCACGGCCGTCACCCAGCGGCGGCTGAAGCCGTGCTCCTCCCGCATGCCCCTGATCTCCAGCCAGGTGACCGCCACCCCGGCCAGCATCATCCCGGCCAACAGCAGCGGGAGCAGGGCGCAGGACAGGACGGCCGCCGCGAAGAGGGCGCCGCGGACCACGCGGCCCTTCCTGGTCTTGGGCACCACGGCGTACAGCGCGACGAACGCGAAGGCGGGCAGCACCATGAACGTGGGGCTGAAGGCGCTGAACGCGACCGCGGCGAAGTCGATGTGCCGCGCGACGATCCGGACCAGTCGGAGGTCGAAGTCGGCGAACAGCAGCGCCTTGAGCACCACCATGGCGATCGGGACGCCGGTGAGGAGCAGCGCGGCCAGCTCGAACCAGCTCCACGACCTCCCCGGTAACCGCTCGGCGGCGCGGCGGCCCCGCCCCGCCCCGACCCGGCTGAGCCTGGACCGGTCGGCGGGACGCCGGCGAACCCGGATCGGTGGCACGCGCTTCCCCCAGTGGTGCGTTCGACGGCACGGCGACCTGGCACTTTAGCGGTCGGCGGTGGAAGTTAGAGTGCCATTCGTGACGAGCATGTGGGGTGCCCCGGTGTGGACGAGGTGGCGCCGGTCGCGCCGCGATCCGGCGCAGGCCAGGTTCCTCACCCTGGCGTCGTTGCGCTGGGTCCTGCGGCACCGCGCGTACACGCCCTGGTACCTGGTGCGGTACTGGCGGTTGCTGAAGTTCCGGGTCGCGAACCCGCACGTGGTGCTGCGCGGCATGGTGTTCCTGGGCAAGAAGGTCGACCTGCACTGCCGCCCCGGCTACGGCCGGCTGGAGATCGGGCGCTGGGTGCACATCGGCGACGGCAACGCCATCCGCTGCCACGAGGGTTCGCTGCGGATCGGCGACAAGGCCGTGTTCGGCAAGGACAACACGGTGAACTGCTACCTCGACGTGGAGATCGGCGCGGCCACGCTGATCGCCGACTGGGTCTACGTCTGCGACTTCGACCACGTCACGGCGGACGTCACGCTGCCGATCAAGGACCAGGGCATCGTGAAGTCGCCGGTGCGCATCGGGCCGGACTGCTGGCTCGGCACGAAGGTCACCGTCACCCGCGGCACGCGGATCGGGCGCGGCTGCGTGATCGGCGCGCACGCCGTGGTGCGCGGCGACGTGCCGGACTTCAAGATCGCCGTGGGCATCCCGGCGAAGGTCGTCAAGGACCGCCGCGCGGACTACGAGGCCGACGCCGTGCGCCGCGCCGCCGTCGCCGACATGGCCCGCAAGGCGCAGGAAGCCCTCGAGCAGTCCCGCAACGGCTCCTAGACGGGCTGGAGCTCCTCGCCCGCCTTGCGGTCGTACTCCTCCTGCGCGGCGCGGATGTCGTCGATGTGGGTCTCCGACCACACCCTGATCGCGTCCATCAGGCCGCCCACGTTGTCACCCAGCGGCGTGAGGCTGTACTCGACGCGCGGCGGCACGCTCGGGTAGACGGCGCGGTGCACGAGCCCGGCCCGTTCCAGGTCCCGCAGGGTCTGGGTGAGCATCTTCTGGGTGATGCCGTCGAGGCGTCGCCGGAGCTCGCCGAAGCGCAGGGTGCCGGGGCGCAAGCCTCCGATCACCAGGCACACCCACTTGTTGGTGAGCAGGTCGAGCACGGCTCGTGACGCGCACGTGCGGAGGTAGGCGTCCGCGCCGCCGTGAGCGCGCAGGTCAGGGGTGGTATACACGAGGTACCTAATTACCATTCAGGTGCCTACTTCACAAGAGGTACCACTGAAGATGATCCTTTGACCATGACGAACGAGATGCGAGCGGTGATGGTCGAGGCCTTCGGCGGGCCCGAGGTCATGGAGGTGCGGACGGTCGCGCGGCCGGAGCCGGCGCGGGACGAGGTCGTGGTCGAGGTGCGCGCGGCCGGCGTGAACCCGTTCGACTGGAACGTGCGGCGGCACGGCTACTGGTTCACCACGCCGTGGGTGCCCGGCTGGGACGTCTCCGGCGTCGTGGTGGACGTGCCGGCGGGTGAGAACCGGTTCCGGGTCGGCGACGAGGTGTTCGGCATGCCCCACCTGCCGCGCGAGGCCGGCGCGTACGCCGAGTACGTGGCCGCGCCCGCGCGCCACTTCGCCCGCAAGCCCGCCGGCCTCGACCACGTGCACGCGGCGGCCCTGCCGCTGGCCGCGCTCACCGCGTGGCAGGCCCTCACCGAGGCCGCCGACGTCAAGCCGGGCGACCGGGTGCTGGTCCACGCCGCCGCGGGCGGTGTCGGGCACGTCGCCGTGCAGCTGGCGAAGTCGCTCGGGGCGTGGGTGATCGGCACCGCGCGCGCCGGCAAGCACGACCTGCTGCGCGAGCTGGGCGTCGACGAGCCGGTGGACTACACGACGCGGGACTTCGGCGAGCTGCGGGACGTGGACGTGGTGCTCGACCTGATCGGCGGCGACTACGAGCGGCGGTCGATGGGCGTGCTCAAGCCCGGCGGGCTGTACATCGGCCTGCCGGACCCGACCCGGCTGCCCGCCCTCCGCGTCATGGCGGACGAGCTGGGCGTGCGCGCGGCGGTCGTGTCCGTGGTGCCGGACCACGCCGTGCTGGAGCACGTGGCCGGACTGGTGGAGCGCGGCGAGCTGAGGGCGGTCGTCGCCGAGACCTTCCCGCTGGCGGACGTCGTCAAGGCGCACGAGGTCGGCGAGGCGAACCGGACCACCGGCAAGCTGGTGCTCACCGTCTCGGACCGCTGACCCCGCGTCCACGGCGAGGCGCTCGGCCCAGGACGCGCGGTCGGCGGTGGCCAGGGCGTCGTCGTGCGGCGAGAGCGCGCCGGACGCCCGGACCACGGCCGGCGCCGACGGCGTGCTCTCGGCGCATGGCGGAGGACTAGAGGAACACGTTGCCGGTCGGGATCTTGGGGCGGCCGAGCGGCGGGTGGTCGCGGACGGTCGTGGAGCGGTAGACCGCGGCCGTGTCCTCGGCGATCTTCGACCAGTCGAAGTCCGTGGCCAGGCGGGACTTCGCGGCGCGGGCCCGGCGGACGGCGGCGGGGCGGTCGTCCAGCACCGACCGGACCGCGCCGGCCAGGGCCTCGGTGTCGCCGGGGGCGAAGGACAGGCCCGTCACGCCGTCCAGGACGACCTCGCCGAGGCCGCCGGCGGTGGACGCGACGAGAGGCGTGCCGGCCGCCGCGGCTTCCAGCGCGACGATGCCGAACGGCTCGTACTTGCTCGGCAGCACGACCGCGTCCGCCGCCGCCAACGCCGCCGCCAGCGCCCGGTCCGACAGGTGGCCGACGAAGTCCACCGCCCGGCGCACCTTGTGCTTGCGCGCCTGCTCCACGAGCCAGTCCCGGTGCGTGCCGGTGCCCGCCACGACCAACCGGGTGCCCGGGTGGATCCGGCGGATCCGGGGCAGGGCGGCGATCAGGTCCTGCACGCCCTTCTCCCACTCCAGCCGCCCGAAGAACAGCAGCAGCGGCGCACCCGAAGGGCTGTGCGCGGCACGCGCGGCGGCCACGTCGGACGCCCGGACCCGCCACCGGCGGGGCTCGATGCCGTTGTGCAGCACCGTGACGGACGACGGCTCCACCTCGAACAGGTGCGCCACCTCCGTCCGCATCGCCGACGAGCACGTGATCAGCGCGTCCGCCCGGTTCGCCAGCCACCACTCGACCGAGTGCACCTGCTGGTTCAACGTCTGCGACAGCCACCCGCTGTGCCGACCGGCCTCGGTCGCGTGCACGGTCGCCACCAGCGGCGCGCCGCACTCCTCGGCCAGCGCGATCGCGGGGTGCGTGACCAGCCAGTCGTGCGCGTGCACGACGTCCGGCCGCCAGCCGCGCAGCAGCGCCAACCCGGCCCGCGTCATCGCGTGACCCATGGCCAGCGTCCACGCCACCAGGTCCCGCTCGAACACCAGGTGCGTCGGGTCCTCGGCCACCCGGATCAGCCGCACGCCGTCGACCACGGTGTCGGACGTGGGGTGCGTGACCGCGTCCGTCCCCGAGGGCTGCCGGCACAGCACGACCACGTCGTGCCCCTGCGCCGCCAGGTGCCCGGCCAGCGCGTGCACGTGCCGGCCCAAACCGCCGACGACGACCGGCGGGTACTCCCAGGACAACATCAGCACGCGCATGGGCCATCCTCGCATCTCTGCACCGCTACCCTGGGAAGCTCCGGAGGAATCGGGGGCACGGTCATGCAGCCTTGGGTCTGGGCGGTCCTGTTCTGCGCCGTGGTGCTGGCCATCGGCTTCACTGTCGACCGGAGGGCCCGGGCCCGGCGCGCCGGCCTCGAACGACCCGCCGACACGAAGGGCCGCTCGAAGGCGGACCCGGTGGTGCAGGCCCGGATCGACAACCCCGGTTCGGCGGGCGTCGCGCACCGCCAGCACGGCAACGACCTCTCGGGCGGCGGGGGCCTCAACTAGCCAGCCCCCGCGCGTCGAGGTGGCCGAACGGACCGTCGACCAGGCGCAGTTCGGCCGCCCGCGCACGCCCGCGTCCCGCCCGCCGCAGCGCGACGAGCTCGGCGAACCGGTCCGCGTGCACCTTGGCCCGGTACCGGGCGTAGTCGGCGGCCGAGTCCTTGGTGACCATGAACGCCCAGTCGCTGGACAACGCCAGCAACGCCTCCCGCACGGCCTGGTCGGCGACCGGGTCGCGGACCAGGCCGGACAGGTCCAGCGCGAGCAGTTCCCGCTGCACCTCCGCGTTGCCGTGCACGATGTCGCCGACCTGCGGCCCGTTCCACACCTGCCAGTCCTTGCCCGAGCCCCACGACGACGGTGGCACGTCGACCGGCGCGCCGACGTGCCCGGCCTCGACCGCGCCGCGCAACGTCGTGACCAGCACCCCGGCCTCGGGCAGCTGCCGCAGCACCGCTTCCAGCCACGCCGGGCCCTCGTGCCACCAGTGCCCGTACAGCTCGGTGTCGTACGCGGCGACCACCAGGGACGGCTCGCCGTGCTGCTCCTTCAACGCGCGCAGCCGTCGCACCACCGTGTCCACGAAGTCCGCCGCGTGCCGCCGCACGGCCTCCGCCGCCAGGTCCGGGTCGTAGGGCCGCTTGTCGGCCGGCTCGACCTTCTTGCCCGTCACCCGCGACGGCTTGAGCCCGCTGGGGTGGTCGTAGGTGTGGAAGTCCCGGTACGCCGGGTCGCCCGGGTAGCCGACCTTGGGCGACCACACCCGGTAGGACACCTCCAGGTCGCGCCCGAAGGCCACCACGTCCGACGTGCCGACCGGCCGGCCCGCGGCGGTGTCGCCGCGCAGCGCCGGGCCGTCCACCAGGAACCGCCGCACGCCCGCCCGCGCGTAGTCGTGCTCCATGCCGGGGGCGTACGCGCATTCCGGCGCCCAGATGCCCTCGGGCGTCGACCCGATCCGCTGCGCGGTGTCGACCAACCCGGTGCGCAACGAGAACGCCCGCAGCCGCGGGTCGAGCAACGGCTGGAACGGGTGCGCGGCCGGACCACCGAGCAGCTCGATCGTGCGGGAGTCCACAAGGGACCGGAGCACGGGTGAGAAACCGTGCCGCCACCGCGTTTCGAAGCGGTCCAACGCCCACGCCGACGCGCGGTGCTCGCGTGCCGCCAGGTCCGGCAGCCGGGACGACGCGCTGTGCGCGCGCAGCTGCCAGTTGCCCAGCCAGTCGTGCAGGCCCCGCAGGCTGTACGGGTCGTCGAGCTGCGCGGCCAGGACCGGCGTGACGCCCAGCGTCAGCACGTCCTCGCGGCCCTCGGCGGCGAACCGCTCCAGCAGGTCCACCACGGGCAGGTACGAGTGCGCCCACGCCTGGTACAGCCACTCCTCGCCGACCGGCCAGGCGCCGTGGTGCGCCAGCCACGGCAGGTGGCTGTGCAGGACCAGGCAGAACGTCCCCTCGCGCGTCACGGGCGCACCGCCACGGCGACCAGGTCCAGGCTCGCGTCCAGCTCGTCGGTCGTGATCTCGAAGTCCTCGCTGCGCACGGACGCCACGGCGGCCAGCAGGTCGTCGGGCCACGTGCCGCCGTCCACCACCACGGCCACCTGCGCGTCGATGACCGAACCGCCGAACCGCTCGTCCAGCGCGCGCAACGCCGGGCCGTGCCGCAGCCCGGCCAGCAGCTCGACCCGCAGCCCCGCGCCGACCAGCAGCCCGTGCAGCTCGGCCGGCGCCAGCTCGCGGGTGTGGAAGGGGTTCAGCGGTGTGTCGCGGCCGGGGGAGAAGGTGATCCGGTTCGGCGTGGTGACCAGCAACCTGCCGCCGGGCCGCAGCACCCGCGCGCACTCGGCCAGGAAGCCCTCCTGGTCCCACAGGTGCTCGATGACCTGGAGGTTCGCCACCACGTCCACGCTCTCGTCGCGCATCGGCAGCGACGCCAGGTTGCCGCGCAGCACCGAGAGCTCCGGGTACGCCCGGTGCGCGTGCGCCGCGGTCAGCCGGTCGTAGTCGAGCGCGACGACCCGCGCGGCGTGCCCGGCGATCAGCGCGGCGCCGTAGCCCTCGCCGCAGCCCGCCTCCAGCACGACCGCGCCGACGCAGTGCCGGACCAGGTCCAGGTACGCCGCCTCGTGGCGCCTGAACCAGTAGTTCTCCTCGGCGATCCCGGGCACGGTGCGCTCACCGGTGAGGGGCAGCGGCTCGACGGTCACCCGGCCAGCGTAGTTGCCCGTTACTCGCTGGTAGGCATCGCCTGTCCGTTAGGGCGTCACTGTTTCGTGTGAACTTTTCCCCGCACTACGGCGGTCTTTTGTTGCTCTGCGCATTCACAATACGCCGGTTGATTCCGGGTGAATGACTCCATCGGGTGACGTGCGTCAAATTCGCCGTGATCTTCCCTGATGGTGTTTCCCCTGCAAGCGCGGTGCTTGGACCGCGTCGCACCAGGGTAGTCGTGGGTGGTCATGTGCCGCTTGGGTGCCTTACGCTCGTACCCTCGGCCAATCTTCGAACGAGCGGGGCCGCCATGGGTGCGAAAGAGCCGGACATTGTTCCGCTGCACGCGGGTTTCGACGTGGTCTACCGGGGTTTCCACCGCCGACAGGTGATCGAGCACCTGGAGAACCTGGACGAGCAGCTCAAGTACACGACCCTCGACCGGGCCGAGGCCCTGGCCCAGGCCGCCGACCTGCGCAAGCTGCTCGAGATGACCAGGAGCGACCTGGACGCGGCCCGTGCCCGCATCGAACGGCTGGAGATGTCGCCCAACACGACCTCCGGCGCGTCCGAGCGCCTGCACCGGATGCTGACGCTCGCCGAGGACGAGGCGAACGACCTGCGGGTGCGCGCCGAGCGCGACACCGCGGCGATGCGCGAGCGCACCGAGGCCGAGCTGGCCGACCTGCGGCGCCAGGTCGAGGAGGAGCTGGCCGCGCGGCGGGCCGAGGTCGAGGCGCACGCGCGCGACCGGCGCGAGGCGGCCGACCTGCGTGCCGCCGACCTGGATCAGCGGGAGGTCGACCTGGAACGTCGTCAGGTCGAGGTCGAGGCGCACCTCCGGGCCCGCGCGGAGGAGGTGGAGGCCGAGTGCGTCGCCGTGATGGCGAAGGCGCAGCAGGACGCGGAGCAGGTGCTGCGGGAGGCCGCCGAGCGGTGTGCCCAGCTGGAGGCCGAGTCCGACGCCAAGCGCGCCAAGGCGCAGAACTTCTTCGAGCTCACCATGAACCGCCGGCGCAACGAGGCCCAGCAGCACTTCGCCGAGCAGGAGGAGCTGGCGAAGGCGCGGGCGGCGTTCCTGATCAAGCTCGCGGCCCGCGAGGCGAACCGGCGGATCGCGGAGATCCAGCGGCAGTCCGACGACTTGCGCGAACTGCGCCACCTGGTGGCCGTGCAGCTGGCGTCGGCGCGCGTCGCGCTGGAGGAAGCGGCCGACAAGGTGCCCAACCTGATCCCGGAGCAGACGACCGTCGAGCAGGCGAGTGCGGGCGAGACGGGTGTGGGCCAAGCGGGCGCGGGTCAGGCCGGCGCGGTACAGCCGGGTGCCGGCGAGGCGAGTGCGGCGCAGGCGGGGGTCGGGCACGCGGACGGGGAGCCGGTCGAACCGATCGCCGCCGAGGCGATCGTCGCCGGGAAGTCGAAGGGCGAGCAGGCGGACACCGACGACCAGCGCGTCGGTGCCTGATGGCGGCAGCGCCGGCGGACCGCCGGTCGAGTGAGGATGGGTGATGTCCGGGGTGGCGGTCGTGGTCGGGTTGTGCGCCTTGTCGTTCGCGGCGGGCTGCGTGCTGACGGCGTTCATGCTCCGCCGGGACCAACCACCCGAACCGGTCCCGCAACCGGCGCCCGCCCCGCCGATGCCCCTGTTCGAACCGCAGTTCCCGCCGGAGGACTACGCGACCAAACCGATCCACCGCAACCCGGTGATGGGCATCCCGACCGCGCTGCCCGCACCGGAACGCCCGATCCCGCGCCCGAACCTGGTCGCCGTCCCGGACCTGGTGTCGCACAACGGGAAACCCGCGCGCCAGGACGAAGTGCGCCGGATGCACGTGGTCCGCACCGAGCCCGCTGATGCGGCTGATGTCGAGTCGGCCGAGCCGGTTCCCGAAGCGGCCGACTCCGCCGAACCTGCCGAGACCGCCGAGACCGCGGAACGAGCCGAGACCGCCGACCTGGGAGAGCGCACCGAGCCTGCCGACCCGGCCGAGACCGTCGAGCCGGACTCCGAACCCGGCTCCGAACCCGGCTCGGAAGCAAGCGTCGAACCGACGGTCATCCAGGTGGTGGCCCGGCCCGAGCCCGTCGTGGTCCCGCGCGCGTTCGAAGCGGCCCGCCGGGAATCCAACCGGTAGCGGGCCGCTGAACGGCGGTGCTCAGTACGCCGGTGCGCGGGTCAGCGCTTGCGCAACTTGCGCAGCAGTTGCTGTGCCTTGGCCTTGTTGCGGGGGTCGCGCGCCGCGTGCTTGACCTGCTCGGTGACCCGGCGGCCCTGCGGACTGCGGGCGAACGCGGCGAGTTTGCTGAACAGAGATGCCATGTCCACCTCCTTCCCTGTCCGCTCAACGCTCAAACCCCGCAAGGAGTTCCCAACCCGGCTAAACCGGCGAAACGGTCACGCCCACCGCGCCCGGCCCGACGTGCGCGCCGATCGCCGAGCTGACCTGGGTCACCAGGAACCGCCGCACGTTCGGCAGCTTCGCGCGCAGCTGGTCGAGCACGGTCCTGGCGCGGTCGGCCGCGTCGAAGTGCTCGACCGCGATGTCGACCACCTCCTTGCCCGCCCGCTTGACCGCGGTGTCGATCAGCTTGCGGATGGCCCGCTCCGCGCCGAGCACCTTGTCCAGCGGCGTGATCTGCCCGTCGGCGACGGTCAGCAGCGGCTTCATCGACAGCGCCGAGCCGAGCAGGGCGGCGGCCTTGCCGATCCGCCCACCGCGCTGCAGGTACTCCAACGTGTCCACGTAGATCAGCTCGGTGCTGCGCCGGACGCTGTGCTGCGCGGCGGACAGCACGCGGTTCGCGTCACCGCCGGCGGCGGCCACCGTGGCGGCGGCGACCACCGCGTACCCGAGGCTCATGCCGCACGTCTGCGTGTCCACCACGTGCACCGGCACCTGCACCTGCGCGGCCGCCTGCCGGGCCGCCTCCACGGTCTTCGACAGCCCGGTCGACACGTGCAGCGACACGATCGCCTCGGCGCCGGAGGCCGCCGCGTCGGCGTAGTTCCAGAAGAACGCGCCGGGGTCGGGTGGCGCGGTGGCCACGTCGAGCTGCCCGCGCAGGGCGTCCACGAGCTTCGGCACGGGCACGCGGACCTCGTCGTCCACCCAGTCCCCGATGCGCACCTGGATCTGCGCGACGGTCACGCCGAGCTTCTCGGTCAACTGGGGCGGCAGGCAGGCGGTGGAGTCGGTGACAATCGCTACTCGCCGTGGCATGCGTTCGAACCTAGCCGAGTAGGGGGGAGGGTCTGTAACGCCGTCGCGCGGACTGCCGACAATGTCCGAATGGCCCGGTGAGCGCCAGTGAGCATCATCACCCGCAGTGGGTGCTTGCTGCCGTTTGCACCTCTGCTACCGGTGGGTAACATCCAGGTGGCAGACACCACCATGCCAATGCGGCGATGACATGGCAGGGTCACGAACAATCCGGCGACCGCAGGCAACTACCGTCGCCCACCCACGTCGCCGCCCGTCCGCAGGAGGTCGAAGAGGACCCATGAACATTGTCGTCCTGGTCAAGCAGGTGCCCGACACCTGGTCCGAGCGCAAGCTCGCCGACGCCGACCACACCCTCGACCGCGAGTCCGCGGACGCCGTGCTCGACGAGATCAACGAGCGCGCCGTGGAAGAGGCGCTGCTGCTCCAGGAGGCGCACGGCGGCGAGGTGACCGTCGTCGCGATGGGTCCCGACCGCGCGACCGACGCGATCCGCAAGGCGCTCTCCATGGGTGCGGACAAGGCCGTGCACGTCTCCGACGAGGCCCTGCACGGTTCCGACGCGCTCACCACCGCCAAGGTGCTGGCCAAGGCCATCGGCACGATCGAGGGCTTCGACCTGGTCATCGCGGGCAACGAGGCCACCGACGGCCGCGCGGGCGCGGTGCCCGCGATGCTGGCGGAGCTGCTGGGCGTGCCGCAGGTGACGCAGGTGCGCAAGCTCACCGTCGAAGGCGGCACGGTCAAGGCGGAGCGGGAGACCGACGAGGGCGTCGCGCACCTCGAAGCGAGCCTGCCCGCCGTGGTCAGCGTGAACGAGAAGATCAACGAGCCGCGGTACCCGTCGTTCAAGGGCATCATGGCGGCGAAGAAGAAGCCGGTCACCAAGCTCGCGGTCGCCGACCTGGGGCTGGACGCGGGCGAGGTCGGCCTCGGCGCGGCCTGGTCGCAGGTGCTGGAATCGGCCCCGAAGCCGCCGCGCGGCGCCGGTCAGCGTGTCGAGGACTCGGGTGACGGCGGTTCGAAGATCGCCGCGTACCTGGTCGACCAGAAGCTCATCTGAAGGCGAGGAATCCAATGTCTGAGGTACTCGTCCTCGTCGACCACGTCGACGGCGAGGTCAAGAAGGTCACCTATGAGCTTCTATCCGCCGCGCGCCGTCTCGGCGAGCCGGCCGCGGTGGTGGTCGGATCGCCCGGGACGGCGGGCAAGGTGAGGGAGTCGCTGGGCCGCTACGGCGCGGTGAAGGTGTACGCGGTGGAGTCCGACGACGCGGCGAACCACCTGGTCACGCCGAAGGTGGACGCGCTCGCCGCGATCGCGGCCACCGCGTCGCCCGCCGCCGTGCTGGTGTCGGCGACGTTGGAGGGCAAGGAGGTCGCGGGCCGGCTGGCCGTGCGCCTGGACTCCGGGCTGCTCTACGACGCCGTGGACCTCGACGGCGAGGGCGTCGCCACGCAGTCGATCTTCGGTGGCGCGTACGTGGTCAAGTCCAAGGTCACCAAGGGCGTGCCGGTCATCGCCGTGCGCCCCGGCGGTGTCGAGGCGTCCGAGTCGCCCGCGGACGCGGTCGAGCAGGCCGTCGAGGCGCCCGCCGCGAACCCGGCGCTGGTCACCAGGGTGACCGGGCGCGAGCCGGTCGCCGGTGGCGACCGCCCCGAGCTGACCGAGGCGTCGGTCGTCGTGTCCGGTGGTCGTGGCGTGGGCAGCGCGGAGAGCTTCGAGGTCGTGGAGAAGCTGGCCGACAGCCTCGGCGCGGCGGTCGGCGCGTCCCGAGCCGCCGTGGACTCCGGCTACTACCCGCACCAGTTCCAGGTCGGCCAGACCGGCAAGACGGTCTCGCCGCAGCTGTACATCGCGCTGGGCATCTCCGGCGCGATCCAGCACCGGGCGGGCATGCAGACGTCCAAGACCATCGTCGCGGTCAACAAGGACCCGGAGGCGCCGATCTTCGAGATCGCCGACTTCGGCGTGGTCGGCGACCTGTTCGCGGTCGCGCCGCAGCTGACCGACGAGGTCGGCAAGCGCAAGGGCTGACCTGCGGGTTCGTTCGCAGTCCCGGTCGAGGGCCGCTCCGCTTCGCGCGGGGCGGCCCTCGTGCCGTCGGCGGCCTCACCGTGCCTTAACCGACCTGCCACTGAGGCGTCATCGGAACGACCTGCTCCCGGTCGCCAACCGGTCGGTAGACCAGACCCATGACGCAGCCGCAACTGCTTGTCAGCACCGGTGACGCCGCTACCGACGCGCCGCGCTACTCCCTGCTGGTCGCGCGTGACAGCGACGAGGTCGTGGCCGCGCAGCGGCTGCGGCACCAGGTGTTCGCCTCCGAGATGGGCGCCGTGCTGCACAGCTCCGTGCCGGGGCACGACGTCGACTACTTCGACCGGTTCTGCGACCACCTGGTCGTGCGCGACGACCGGACCGGCGACATCGTCGGCACCTACCGGATGCTGCCGCCCGAGCGCGCCGCCGAGGCTGGCCGGCTGTACTCCGACGGCGAGTTCGACCTGTCCGCCCTCGACGCCCTGCGGCCCTCGCTCGTGGAGACCGGCCGGTCGTGCGTGCACCCCGACCACCGCAACGGGGCCGTGGTGTCGCTGGTGTGGGCCGGCATCGCCCGGTACATGCTGCTGTCCGGGCACTCGTGGCTGATCGGCTGCGCCTCCGTGCCGCTGCACGACGGCGGCTCGTTCGCGGCGGGGGTGTGGGACGTCGTGCGGGCCAAGCACCACGCGCCCGAGGAGTACCGGGTGGAGCCGCTGACGCCGTGGGACGTCGACGCCGTGGCGCGGCCGGACCGGACCGTGCTGCCGCCGTTGCTGAAGGGCTACCTGCGGCTGGGCGCGTGGGTGTGCGGGCGGCCCGCGCTGGACGCCGACTTCGGCGTGGCCGACCTGCCCGTGCTGCTCGGGATGGACCGGGTCGACCAGCGCTACCTGAAGTTCTTCCTCGGGGAGACGGCGTGAGCAAGCACGCGTGGATGCCCGTGTCGCCGTGCGGCGACGGGTGCGTGGACCACTCGACGGCGTCGGTCGGCCGGGTCCGGGTGGCGTGGCGGGTGCTGGCCGCCTCGGCCGTGATGCTGTCCGGGCTGTTCGTGGTGCTCGCCGTCCTGTGCGTGCGCGGGCAGGCGCGTTCGGCGCTGCTGCGGCGCTGGTTCCGGGCCCTGCTCGGCGCGTTCGGCGTGCGGCTGCGGCAGGTCGGGCCGGTGTTCCAGGACAACCCGGGACGTGGCGTGCTGGTGGTGTCCAACCACGTGTCCTGGCTGGACGAGCTGGCGATCGACGCGGTGCAGCCCATCAGGATGGTGGCCAAGCGGGACATCCGGGACTGGCCGGTGCTCGGCAGGCTGATCACCGCCGCCCGCACGGTGTACCTGGACCGGGAGCGGCTGTCGCTGCTGCCCGGGACGGTGGCCGAGCTGGCGGCGGCGCTGCGGGAGGGCGCGGCGGTGGGCATCCACGCCGAGGGCACGACGTGGTGCGGCGTGGCGTCCGGGCGCTACCGGCCGGCGCTGTTCCAGGCCGCGCTGGACGCCGGTGTGCCCGTGCGGCCGGTGGTGCTGCGGTACTCGCAGGGTTCGGAGACGTCCACCCGGCCCGCGTTCGTGGGTTCCGACACGCTGGTCGACTCGATGCGGCGGGTGCTGCGCTCGCGCGGGCTGGTGGTGGAGGTGCGCGTGCTGGACGAGGTCGCGCCCGGTCGGGCGGCGACGCGCCGCGAGCTGGCGGCGCTCGTGCAGCAGGAGGCCGAACGGGTGGCGCACGGGGCGGTAGAGGTGCCCTCGCCGCGCCGGCACGCCGCTGTGACGACCGCTCAGGCCGCCTGACGGGTCCGCGGGTGGCCTGGCTCCTGGGGGCAGGCCACCCGCCGGCTCAGGGGAACCTCAGCAGGCCTTCACCGACACGGCGTGGACCCGGCCGGAGATGTTGTAGATGGTGACCTTGCCCCAGCCGCCGCTCTTGGTCACGTTGTAGGTGTAGCCCGACTGCACCCGCTGGCTGCGCTTCGCGCCGGCCGGGACGTTCGACTCCTGCACGACGAGCGTGCCCGACTTCGACCCGCTGGCGTAGATGATCGAGTACAGCCGGGCGCCGCTGCAGTTGTTGGTCCAGTTGATGTAGCCGTAGCTCGCGGCGGACGCGGGAACCGCCGTGACGGCGAGTCCGCCGAGGGCCAGGCCCAGCGACGCGAGCAGGACGGTCAAGCGTTGACGCACGGGTTCTCCTTCGGGCACGAATGGATCACCCGCGAAGCTAATGCCGTGACACCGCCCGCCACGTCGGTCGTTCGCACCACACGGTCCCCGCCGGACTGCGTCATATTGCCTTGACCTCCACCCAGGTGGAGGTTGAACCATTGGCCCGTGACGACGACGACCGACACCCCCGCCAAGAGCAACCTGTGGACACCTGAACGGCGGGGCCCGACGGTCGGGATCATCCTGCTCGTCACGCTGCTCGCGTTCGAGAACATGGGCGTCAGCACGGCGATGCCGCGCATGGTCGCCGACCTCGACGGCAACGACCTGTACGCGTGGCCGTTCCTGGCGTTCCTCGCCGCGAGCGTGGTGGCCACCGTCCTGTCCGGACGGCTCAGCGACCTGCGCGGGCCTCGGCCGTCGCTGCTGGTTGGCCCCGCGCTGTTCCTGGTCGGCCTGGTCGTCGCCGGCCTCGCGCAGGACATGCCGGTGCTGCTGCTGGGGCGCGTGCTGCAGGGCATCGGCGGCGGCGCGCAGGTGGTCGCGGTCTACGTCCTGATCGGCCTGGTCTACCCGGAACGGGACCGGCCGGCGGTGTTCGGCCTGCTCGCGTCGGCGTGGGTGGTGCCGTCGCTCGTGGGACCGGCGCTGTCCGGGTGGCTGACCGAGACGCTGAGCTGGCGGTGGGTGTTCCTTGGGCTGGCGCCCTTCGTGCTGATCGGCGTGCTGCTGCTGGTCCCCGTGCTGCGGAACCTGCCGCCGCACACCCCCGACGAGAACACCCGGCGCGGACTGCCCCTGGCCGCGCTCGGCGCCGGGTTCGGCGTCGCGGCGCTGAGCTGGGCGGCCCAGCACCCCACCGGCGTCAACCTGGTGATCGGCCTGGCCGGGCTGGTCGCGCTGGCGCCCGCGCTGCGCGTGCTGCTGCCCGCGGGCACGCTCACCGCGCGCCGCGGCCTGCCGGTCACGATCCTGGCCCGCGCGCTGCTGGCGGGCTCGTTCTTCGCCGCCGAGGCGTTCATCCCGCTGACGCTGACCGCCGTGCACGGCTACTCGGCCATCGCCGCCGGCATCCCGCTCACGCTCAGCGCGCTGGGCTGGTCCAGCGCCGCCTGGTGGCAGTCGCGCAAGCCGGACATCCCGCGCGAGAAGCTCGTGCGGTGGGGGTTCGTGCTCAACGCGGTGGGTATCACCGGAGTGACGCTCATCGCACCGTCGTGGGGTCCGGCGTGGGCCACCCCGGTGCTGTGGGCGGTCGCCGGAGCGGGGATGGGGCTGGCCATGTCGAGCTTGAGCGTGCTCACGCTGGGCGCGTCGTCCGAGGTCGACCGGGGGTTCAACTCCTCGGCCCTGCAGATCAGCGACATGCTCGGCTCGGCGCTGCTGGTCGGCCTCGGCGGTGTGCTGGTCACCACCTTCGCCTCGGCCGCCGCGCCCACGGCCGCCGTGGTGCCGTTCGACCTGCTGATGGCGGGCGTCGCGGTGCTCGGTGCGGTGCTCGCGGGACGTCTGGGCCGGGCTACCCTGGAAAGCTGATGGCCTACTTCGACCACGCCGCCACGACCCCCATGCTCCCCGAGGCGATCGAGGCGATGACTCGGGCGTTGTCCACCACGGGCAACGCCTCGTCGTTGCACACCTCGGGCCGGCGGGCGCGGCGGCTGGTGGAGGAGGCGCGGGAGGACATCGCGGACGCCCTGGGCGCGCGACCCTCCGAGGTGATCTTCACCAGCGGCGGCACGGAGAGCGACAACCTCGCGGTCAAGGGCGTCTACTGGGCCCGCCGCACGTCCCGGCGCCGCCGGGTGGTGGCGTCGTCGGTCGAGCACCACGCCGTGCTGGACGCCGTGCAGTGGCTGGTCGAGCACGAGGGCGCCGAGGTCACCTGGTTGGAGCCCGACGGGCTCGGCCGGATCCGGCCCGAGGCGCTGCGCGACGCGTTGGACGACGACGTCGCCCTGGTCACCGCGATGTGGGCGAACAACGAGGTCGGCACGATCAACCCGGTGCGCGAGCTGGCCGCGCTGGCCGCCGACCGCGCGGTGCCGTTCCACACCGACGCGGTGCAGGCCGTCGGCGCGGTGCCGGTGGACTTCACCGACTCGGGCGCGTCCGCGTTGACGCTGACCGGCCACAAGCTCGGCGGCCCGTACGGCGTCGGCGTGCTGCTGCTGGGGCGTGACGTGGCGACGACGCCCGTGCTGCACGGCGGCGGGCAGGAGCGGGAGGTGCGGTCCGGCACGCTGGACGTGCCGTCGATCGTGGCCCTCGCCGCGGCGGTGCGGCACGCGGTGTCCCACCAGGTCGAGGCCGCCGCCGAGCTCGCCGCGCTGCGCGACGAGCTGGTGGCGTCGGTGCGGCGCGTGGTGCCGGACGTCGAGGTGAACGGCGACCCGGTGCACCGGCTGCCCGGCAACGCGCACCTGACGTTCCCCGGCTGCGAGGGCGACAGCCTGCTGATGCTGCTGGACGCCAAGGGCGTCGAGTGCTCCACCGGCTCGGCCTGCACGGCGGGTGTGGCGCAGCCCAGCCACGTGCTGCTGGCCATGGGCGTGGACCCGGTCCTGGCCCGCGGCTCGCTGCGGTTCTCGCTGGGCCACACGTCCACGGCGGCGGACGTGCGCGAACTGGCCGAGGTGATCGGCCCGGTGGTCGACCGCGCCCGCACGGCGGGCATCGCGGGGTTGAAGAGGCTTGCGGGCAAGGCGACGGCGGAGGTGTGACGGGCATGCGGGTGCTGGCGGCGATGAGCGGCGGGGTGGACTCCGCCGTGGCTGCGGCGCGGGCGGTGGCGGCGGGGCACGAGGTGACCGGCGTGCACCTGGCGCTGTCGGCGAAGCCCGGCACGCTGCGCACCGGCGCGCGCGGCTGCTGCACCATCGAGGACGCCCGGGACGCGCGGCGCGCGGCGGACGTGCTCGGCATCCCGTTCTACGTCTGGGACTTCGCGGAGCGGTTCACCGAGGAGGTCGTGGACGAGTTCGTGGCCGAGTACGCGGCCGGCCGCACGCCCAACCCGTGCCTGCGGTGCAACGAGAAGATCAAGTTCGAGGCGCTGCTGGACAAGGCGATCGCGCTCGGCTTCGACGCGGTCGCGACCGGGCACTACGCCCGGCTGTCCACTGTGGACGGTGTGCTGGAGCTGCGCCGCTCGGCCGACGACGGCAAGGACCAGTCGTACGTGCTGGCGTCGTTGACGCACGAGCAGCTGGCGCACGCGATGTTCCCGCTGGGCGACTCGACCAAGGCGCAGGTGCGCGTCGAGGCCGCCGAGCGCGGGCTCCAGGTCGCGGAGAAGCCCGACAGCCACGACATCTGCTTCATCCCTGATGGCGACACTCAAGGGTTCCTGACCAGGAAGCTCGGCGAGCAGCCCGGCGTCCTGGTCGACGACGAGACCGGCGCGGTGCTCGGGCGGCACGTCGGCGTGCACGAGTTCACCGTCGGCCAGCGCAAGGGCCTCGGCATCGACGCGCCCGCGCCCGACGGGCGGCCCCGGTACGTGCTGTCGCTGGAGCCGGTGACCGGCACCGTGCGGGTCGGCGCGGCGGAGAAGCTCCAGGTGACGGAGATCGTCGCGCAGCGGCCCGTGACGCGGGTCACGTTCGACGGTCCGGTGGAGTGCGTGGCGCAGGTGCGGGCGCACGGCGGTCTCGCACCTGCGGTGGCCGAAGTTGTCGGTGGAGAGCTGCTGGTCCGCCTCCGCACGCCGTTGAGCGGCGTCGCCCCTGGTCAGGCGGTCGCGGTGTACCGGGAGGACGCGGCGGCGGGCGACTTGGTGCTCGCCAGCGCCACCATCAGTTCGACGCGTTGAGGTCCGGCTTGTTGTTTTGTCGGTGTCGCCTGCGACACTGCGTGCGTGCCGTATGACAACGCACGACGCCGGAGGTCGCTGGTGGACATCGGGATCCGGGTGAGGGTGCTCTCGAGCAAGCTCGACCACCCGTCCGCGCAACGTCTCGACGCGGAGCAGTTCGAACGGCTGCGCGCGGAGGTCCGCACGCTGCGCTGGGTGGTCCGGGAGCGCCTGCACCGGCCCGAGTGGGCCGACCTGATCGCCGAGGTGGAGGCCATGGTGGAACGGGTGGAAGGGCTCGACCCGGCGCTCGCGCTGGAGGTCGAGGTGCCGCCGCAGGCGGGCGGGTCGCTGGGGCGCGTGGCGCCGGACCGCGGTTCGGCCGAGCGGGGATCGGCCCAGCCGGGCGACCGGGTGCCGCTGAGCGGTCGGACGAACGCGTTGTAGGCCGCCGTGGCGCCGCTGGGGGCGCGGTAGGCGATCGGGACGAGGACGACGGGTCCGGGCGCGGTGGCGCTCGGACCACCTCGTGAGCCTCACCGCCCGCGCCGGCAGCCACGCCGCGCGGGCTGGAGTCGCCAGGTCGTGCCCGCGGCAATCGCCGCGCCGTGCGGGCTGGAGTCGCCAGGTCGTGCCGGCGGCAATCGCCGCGCCGTGGGCTGACGCTTCCCGCGAGGCCGCGAACGGTCTGCCGCCCGCGGAGCGGCCGATCCGACCCGAGCCAGGCAATCGAGCCGCCGGCCGTGGAGCAGCGGCGATCCGACACCGCCTATCAGGCCGTCCAGTCGGTGTTCGCGCCGCACAGCACCACGCACGCCAGCTCGCCCGGCACCTGCCCGGCCAGCCACGCGGCGAACGGCACGGCCGCCGCCGGTTCCACGGCCAGCCGGAACTCCTCCCAGAGCCGGTCGCGCGCGGCCAGGATCTCGGCGTCGGGCACGAGCACCGACGTCACGGGGTGCGTGCTCAGAATCTCGAACGGGACGTCGCCGACCCGGGTGGCGCCCAGCGCCGAGGCGGCGACCGAGACCACCTCGGAGTCCACGGGCTCGCCCGCGGCCAGCGCGTGGTGCAGGGCGCAGCACCGCTCCGGCTCCACCGCGACCGTGAGGCGACCCGACGCCAGCGCCGTGCCCGCGGCCAGCCCGCCACCGCCCACGGCGACCGCGATCGCGTCCACGTCCGGCGCGTCCTCGACCACCTCGGCGGCCACCGTGCCCTGGCCCGCCACGACGATCGGGTCGTTGTAGGCCTCGACGTAGAAGCCGGGCGTCTCGCGGGCCGCCAGCACCGCCTCGGCGTACGTGTCGCCGTGCCGGATCAGCTTCGCGCCCGCCGCCTCGATCCGCCGCACCTTGCCCTCCGGCGCGCTCACCGGCACGAACACCGTGGCGTGCAGCCCGAGCAGTTGCGCGGCCTTCGCCACGCCGAGGCCGTGGTTGCCGCCGGACGCCGTGACCACCCGATCCGGTGACCCGCCGGCGAGCAGGGTGTTGAGCGCGCCGCGCAGCTTGAACGAGCCGGTGAGCTGGAGGTGCTCGAGCTTGAGCACGATCGGCCTGCCGTCGACCTCGGTGCGCCACAACGGCGTGCGGCGGGCGTGCGGGCGGATGCGGTCAGCGGCGGCGGCGACGTCGGGGGTCATGCCTCCAGCATGCGCTCATCCGGCTGACCACCTGTAGACCCACATGACCAGCGTCACCGCGCCGACCACGAAGCACAGCAGCACGATCACCAGGCCTACCAGCACCAGCACGTTCGTGCCCCAGGACGAGTCGCGGTCGTCGGCCACCGCCAGCTCGGCCCGCAACTGCTCGTTGGCCGCGGTCCGCAACGCCACCAGCCGTTCCCTGGCGGTCTCGGTCGACGCGCCGGCCTCGCCGCTGGTCCAGTTCATCGCCCGCAGCCGCGCCAACGGCGTGCGGTAGGCGCGTTCGAACGCCGCCACCTCCGCCTCGTCGCGCACCTCGGACAGGTAGCTCCACCGCCCGGCCTGCGCCGCGTCGCCGAGCAGCCGGCACACCTCGGCGAGGCGCTCGCGCAGGTCCAGCCGGTCGGGGTAGCTGGCGACGAGCCCGACCAGCCGCTGTCGCGCCCGCAGGACACTGGCCAGGTCACCGCGTTCGACCTCTGCGGCGGCCTTGCGGAGCGTCGGCTCGAGCGGCATGAGCGACATCGTCCCAGCACGGGCAACCATGCGGTGACCTCCTCCCGGCATCGGGAGCCGAATCCGCACGACCGTGTGCCTCGGGGGAGGGCGCCGGGCGCTCTAGGATTTCCGGGTGATCGCGGTATCGGTGGTGACGTTCGGCCTGGCCTGGTGGCTGGGGCTGTACCTGCTCGTGCGCGATCCCCGCAAGCGGCTGCTCCAGCGTGCCTCGATCGGGTTGCTCGCCTACGCGCTGGTGATCGTCCTCCCGCTGCCGACGATGGCGATGGCGGTGCCGGCGGTGGCGTGGACCGGGGTCGTCGTGTGCTGGCTGCCGGTGCGCTACGACCGCTGGTGGCGGTACAGCGCGCTGCCGTTGCTGGTGGCGGCCTACTTCGCGCCGGTGGTGGTGCTGATCCCGTTGGCCGCGGCCCTGGTGCTGTGCCTGCGGGTGCGGCGGGCGTTGCTGGGGGCGGCGACGATCCTGTTCGGGCTCAGCTGCGCGTTGTTGCTGGTGGACGTGCTGCCTCCGCCGCTGGTGATCGCGTCGGCCGGGTTCGACCTGCTGGTGTTCGGCGTGATCGTGGCGGTGGCGGACGCGTTCGACGAGGGTGAGGCGATCCGCGCGGACATGGTGCGCTCGCTGCTCACGTCGGCGGGGCTGGCGGCGGTGTTCGGCGGGCAGGTGGCGTTGTTCCTGGACGACCGGCTGGTGCCGCTGCTGTTCGGCACGGTCGCCGCCGCGATCGCGGTGCAGGTGCTGGCCAACCCGCTGGCGTTGCTGGTGGACCGGGTCGCGGTGCCCGAGGTGGCCGCCTCGCGCGCGGAGCTGCGCGACGCCGCCGAGTCGCTGCCCCGGCGCGCCCCGCTCGACCCGACCGAATTCGTGAAGCTGACCAGGCGTGCGTTGAGCAATTACGGCGACCTCGGGAAGTTGGTCGCGAGCCCGTTGACGGAATTGCCGGTGATCGACGCCCGGCTCGCCGCGCGGGGTGCGTCGGACCAACCGCTGGAACGCGCGGCCGAGCTGAAGTCGTTGTTGCTGGAGAGCATCTGCCGGCTCAAACCGCGCGACGGCGAGTTCGGCACCAGCGACGAATGGCGGCACTACAACGCGCTGTACTTCTACTACGTGGTCGGCATCCGCCCGTACAGCAGGCGCACCAAGCGCGAGGGCCTCGACCCGGAGGCGCGGCGGGCGCTGGCGTGGTTCGTCAACCAGGTGCCGGAGCGGACGCTGCACAACTGGCAGAACGCGGGGGCGAAGTTGGTGGCCGAGGACTTGTCCGCCCAGGTCGAGGCGTCCTGACTGGCAGGCGTTGGCAGTGTTCGGCGTACCGCCGGCAGTGCCGCCGACCCTAACTTCCGAGCCATGACGACGACTCAGGTTCGCAACGACAACCTCCTCCGCTTCGCCCTCAAGCTCGACGGTGTCGCCTCGGGCGGGCTCGGCTTGATCGCACTGGTGTTCAACGACCTGCACACGGGATTGCCGAACGGGCTCGTGATCGGGCTCAGCGTTTTCCTGCTCGCCTACGGCGTCGGTGTTTTCCTCTTGGGCATGCGCCCCATCCGCCCGCTGGTCGCGGTGGTGATCATCGGCAATTCGGTGTGGGTGCTGGACAGCTTCCTGACCGCTTTCGCGGGCTGGTTCCCCGTGACCGGGCTGGGCGTTTTCCTGATCGTCGCCCAAGCGGTCGCCGTGATGGGCTTCATCACCCTCCAGGTGCTGGGTCTGCGCCGTTCGGCCTGAGCGTCCGGCTCCGGCCGCGGAACTCCGCCACCACCTCGTCGCCCCGGCGCACGGTGATGTCGTAGATCCCGCTCCGCCCGAACCGGACCCGCTCCACGGCCTCGGCCACCAGTTCGTCCCCCTGGTGGACGGGGGCGATGAAGTCGATCTCCGCCTGCGCCGCCACGGTCACCGAGCCGTGGCGGTTGCACGCGCAGGCGAAGGCGGTGTCGGCGAGCAGGAACACGTAGCCGCCGTGGCCGATCCCGTGCCCGTTGACCATCCGGTCGGTGACGGTCATGGCCAGCGTGGCCGTGCCGTCACCGAGTTCGAGCGCCCTGATGCCGAGCGCGGTCGACGCGGCGTCGTTGGCGAGCATCTCCGCTGGTCCGTTCATCCCTGCACTGTAAAGCGGCGGTGTCAGCGGTCGTGTCAGCCCGGTGACCGCCCGGTGTCAGGACGGCGGGCGATCGTGGTTCCCGTCAGCAGGTCAGCCCGAACGAACACCCGGAGAGCACGATGCAGACGTTCGACACCCCCGCCCCGATCGCCACCGTCCTGGACATCCCCGCCGGGCGCGTCCAGCTCATCGCCGCCGACCGGGTCGACACCACCGTCGAGGTGCTGCCGGCGGACGCCGCGAAGCGCCGCGACGTGAAGGCGGCGGAGCAGACGACCGTCACCTACGGCGACGGCGTGCTGCGGATCGAGACGCCGACGGGCAACCAGGTCCTCGGCCCGTCCGGTTCGGTCGCGGTGACGGTCCGGCTGCCCGCCGGCTCGCGGGTCGAGGCGAAGGCCGCCGCCGCGGAGTTCCGGGGCGTGGGACGGCTCGGCGACGTCGCGTTCGACGGCGCGCACGGCGTGATCACGCTCGACGAGGCCGACAGCGTCCACCTCACCGCGCACGCCGGTGACGTCTCGGTCGGCCGCTTGGGCGGCCCGGCCGTGATCAGCACCCAGAAGGGCGACATCCGCATCGCCGAGGCCGTGCGCGGCACCGTGACGCTGTCCACCCAGGCGGGCGGGATCTCGATCGGCGCCGCGCACGGCGTCTCGGCCACCCTGGACGCCGGCACGTCCTACGGCCGGATCCACAACGCGCTCGTGAACACCGGTGGCTCCGCCGACCGGCTCGACATCCGCGCCACCACTTCGTACGGCGACATCACCGCCCACAGCCTGCCTGGCGACCAGCGGCCGGACCGGCCGGACTTGCAGCAGGCCGCGCAGGCGGTCGTCGACGCGGGTTTCGCCGGCGTGGAACTGCGCGTGCACGACGAGCGGGGCGACTGGGTCGGTCGCGCCGGGGTGAGCGAGCTGGGCGGGACCGCCGAGCCGCCCGCCGACGGGCAGGTGTGGGCGGGCAGCGTCAGCAAGCCGTTCACCGCGACCGTGGTGCTGCAACTCGTGGCCGAGGGCAGGATCGGGCTGGACAGCCCGGTCGCCGACCGCTTGCCCGAGCTCGGGCTGGACGAGCGGATCACGGTGCGGATGCTGCTGCGGCACACCAGCGGTCTGTACAACTACACCGGCGACGTCGAGCCGGACGGGACGTTCGCGATGGGGCTGCCCTCGACCGGCAAGGCGTGGGTGGACAACCGGTTCCACTCCTACCGGCCCGAGGAACTGGTGCGGTTCGCGTTGGCCAAGCCGGCGCGCTTCGAGCCGGGGACGGACCAGAGCTACGCCAACACCAACTACACGCTGGCCCTGCTGCTGATCGAGAAGCTCACCGGCCGCTCCTACGCCGAGGAGGTGCGGCAGCGGATCATCGAGCCGCTCGGCCTGACGGGCACCGTGGTGTCGACCGACTCACCGGACCTCCCCGGCCCGCACCCCCGCGGCTACTACCGCTACCAGGACGCCGGCGAGTGGAAGGTCGTCGACGTCAGCCGCCAGAACCCGTCCCTGCTGGCCGGCGCCGGCGACCTGATCTCGACCGCCAAGGACCTGGCCAAGTTCATCTCCGCCCTGCTGCGCGGCGAGCTCCTCCCGGCCCCTCTCCTGGCCGAGATGACCACCCCGCACGGCAAGCTGAACCTCGGCCTGGGCCTCTGGATCCAAGACCTCGGCCCGCACGGCACCATCGTCCACCACAACGGCGGCGCCCCGGGCGGCTACGGCGCCCTGATGATCAGCACCCCCGACGGCCACAAGACCCTGACCGCATCCGTGACCACCGGCGACATCGACCCGGCCGGCGTGTTCCCCACGGCGTTGGACGGCCTCATCAAGGCGGTGTTCTGCACCGAGCAGCCTCAGCCAACCGCCTGACCCCTCAACCCCGACCCGGCCGCGCCGAGCTCCCACCGAGCCCGGCGCGGCCGTTCACGTGCGGGTCAGGCGGTGAAGCCCTTGAAGATGTTCGTGAACTCGTACTGGGTCTGGCTGATGCTGCTGCACGTCGGCGAGATGCCGCCGCCCGGGCAGCCGCCGTTGTCCCGGCCCACCGACCAGAAGCCCAGCAGGCCGATGCGGTTCGTGTTGGCCCACGCCACCAGCTTCCGCGCGTGCGCCTGGGTGAAGACCTTGCCGTTGAAGTTGCGGCCGATCATCGGGGTCACGCCGAGCAGCCGCTTCAGCTCCGCGTCCGACTTGGCGGGCCAGATCTGCTTCAGCTGCCGCAGGCTGCTCTCGGCGGCGGCGATGACGGCGTCGCCCCAGTCCGGGCGGGAGGAGCCGAACTCCATGGTCATGGGGTTGACGAGGACGGTCAGGCCCTTGGCGGCCGCGTTCTGCAGGATCTGCACCGAGTACGGGTCCATGCCGTAGTCGTCGCCCTGCACGCGCATCGTGTAGCTGATCGACGTGCCGCGCTCGGTCTGCAGGCGCTTCAAGGCGGTGTTCACCAGGTCGTGCGGGATGGTGGCCTCGACGTCGACGTCCAGGTGGTTGCTGCCGACCGCGTCGAGCACCTTCTTGTACGCCGCCAACAACGCGTCCGCGGTGGAGCACGAGTACTCCAGGTACGGCCCGGCGGCGCCTCCGGTCGCCACGATCACGTCACCGCCCATGGCCTTCAGCGCACGCACGTCGTTGACGATCCGGCTGTCGTGCAACGGGATCGTGCCGCCCCACGACGGGTTGCAGCCGCTGCTGTCCGCGAGCGCGAAGGCGAGCGTGAACACCTTCTGGCCGGTGGCGCGGGCGACCGACTCCAGCGACGGCGTCGGCATGGTGATGTCCACGTACGGCGCGGACTTCAGGCTGCCGGGGAGAGGTGGTTGGTCCGAAGTAGTGGTCGTCGTCGTAGTTGTGGTGGTAGTCGTGGTGCCGCCGGTGCAGGGTTGGCCGTTGAGCTTGCAGTTGGCGGGCAGGCCCGTGCCGTTCACCAGGAACCCGAACGACGTGGACGCGCCCGCTGCGAGCCCGCCGTTGTACTCGCGGTTGGTGAACGTGTGGTGCGAGCCGCTGCTGGTCAGCGTGGCGTCCCAGTACGAGCCGGGCGAGCTGCCCGCCGGCAGGTCGAACTCGACCTTCCACCCGGACACCGCGCTCGACCCCGCGGTGACGGTGAACTTGCCCTGGTAGCCCGAACTCCACGTGGAGTCCTGGGTGAACACGGCCGTCGGGGTCGGCGCCGCGCCCGCGGGGGCGGCGAGCAGCAGGCCGGCGGTGACGGCGGCGGTGGCGCCTGCCGCGAGTGCGGCCAGGCTCGTGCGCTTGAGGGACATGGGCACCTACTCCCGTGCAGGGGGGACGGGGTGGGAGTGGTGCGGGAGCGCGGGGCGCGGCACGCCCCCACACCACGTCGTGGCGGTGCCCGCGAACACCGTCGGCACCGACAAGGTGACCGTAGGTGGACTGGACCACCTCGTCAATGGGTCTAGACCTTTTCGGTCACGAACGGCCGACCGCCCGTAGTGGGAGACTGTCCGGGTGGATGCCCTCCCTTGGTCCGCCGGCGCCGCGACCGGCGTCGGCTCGCTACCCGGAACCGACCCGCTGGAGGCCGCCAGGATCGTTCTCGGCGAACTCCCCGACCTCCCTCACCTGCCCGAACTCCCCGCCCGGGGCGTCGGCGCGGACATGATCGGCCGCGCCGCCGCGCTCCTGGTCGACCTGCCGGTCGAGGTGGTCCCGTCCGGCTGGCGGACCGCCGCGCACCCCGGCAAGGACCACCGGCGCGCGGTCGACCTGCTGCGCCGCGACCTGGACGCGTTCGAGGAGGCCGCCGAGCCAGCGCCGCCGTCGGTCGTCAAGGTGCAGTCCGCCGGACCGTGGACGCTCGCCGCGAGCGTCGAGCTGCCGCGCGGCCACCGGGTGCTGACCGACCGGGGCGCGCTGCGCGAGCACGCCGAGTCGCTGGTCGAAGGCCTCAACCGGCACGTCGCCGAGGTCGCCAAGCGCACCGGCGCGAAGGTCGTCGTGCAGCTGGACGAACCGGCGCTGCCCGCCGTGCTCAAGGGCCTGCTGCCGACGCCGTCCAAGCTCGGCACGGTCGCCGCCGTCCCCGAGCCGGACGCCCGGGCCCTGCTCCAGACCGTGATCGACGGCCTCGACGCGGACGTGATCGTGCACTGCTGCGCCCCGGCCCCGCCAGTGACGCTGATCCGGCAGGCGGGCGCGCGGGCGGTCTCGTTCGACGTCACGATCCTCGACGACACGATGTGGGACGAGCTCGGCGAGGCGTGGGAGGAGAAGACCCAGCTGTTCCTGGGCCTGGCCCCGAGCACCGACCCGACCACCCCGAGGACGCTGAGGTCGCTGGCCCAGCCCGCGTTGGACCTGGTGGACCGGCTCGGTTTCCCGCGGTCGATCCTGGGCACGCACGCGGTGCCGACGCCGACGTGCGGCATGGCGGGCGCGAGCGCGAAGTGGGTGCGACGGGCGTTGGCGCTGACGCGTGACGTGGGCAAGGCGTTCGTGGAGCCGCCCGAGGACTGGTGACCCCGCCTACAGGTCGCTGAACGGCGCGGCGTAGGTGAAAGGCCCGGTGAGGGCCGGCGTGTAGGCGGACAGGGCCCTGGCCTGGAAGTACGGGGCCCAGTCCGGGTCCGGCGGCGTGATGCCGTAGGTCGACGCCAGCGCGAAGCCGAAGCGGGAGTAGTAGGCCGGGTCTCCGAGGAGGATCACCAAGGGCTCGTCGAGGGCGTCGGCGGCGCCCAGGACGGTGTGCATCAGGGCCTTGCCGACGCCGGAGCGCTGGTGGGCGGGCAGCACGCTCAGCGGGCCGAGCCCCAGCGCGGGAGCTCCGCCCACGGACCCGCGCGTGCACACGACGTGACCGACCACGGCGCCGTCCACCTCGGCGACCAGGGACAGGGCCGGGATCCAGCCGGGGTCCGCCCGCAGCGCCGCGACCAGCCCCACCTCACCGCCCGGTCGCGCCGCGAACGCGGCCTCCGTCACGTCGTGGACGGCCTGGATGTCGGCGGTGGTCTCGCGTCGGATCAGCACGACACAGCACCTTACGACCCCACCAGGTGAACCCCCGAGGGCATTTCCGCACCGCGCAGGAACGCCAGCAGCACGCTCTGGAACGCGCGCCCGGCCGACGTCGGCGCCACGTCGGTCCGATGCGCCAGGGCCACCGTCCGCGTGGTCGCCGGGGTCAGCGGCGTCCCGTGCAACGACCGCGTGGCCAGCACCGTGCTCGGCACGATCGCCACCCCCAACCCCACCTCCACGAACCGCAGCACGGCGTCCATCTCCCCGCCCTCCACCGCGAACCGCGGCTCGAACCCCGCCTGCCGGCACGCCGCCAACGTCGTCTCCCGCAGGTCGTACCCCGGCCGGAACATCACCAGCGGCTGCTCGCGCAGGTCCGTCAACCGCATCCGGGGCACGCCCAGCGGCGCCGCCGACGCCACCACCAGCTCCTCCCGCAGCACCGGCACCACCGTCAACGCCCGGTCCGCGTCCGCCGGCGACACGATCACCAGCGCCAGGTCGAGCTGCCCCGCCTCCAGCGCCGCCACCAGGTCGCGCGACCCGCCCTCCGTCACCGACACCTGGATCCCGGGGTACGCGTCGTGGTAGCGCTTGATCACGTCCGCGAACAGGCTGACGCACAGGCTCGGCGTCGCACCGACCCGCACCCGCCCCCGCCGCAGCCCCACCAGCTCGGCCACCTCGAGCCGCGCCGTGTCCACATCGGACAGGATCCGGGCGGCCACCGGCAGCAGCGCCTCACCCGCCGGCGTCAACGTGACGTTCCCGCGCGCCCGGCTGAACAGCTCCGCGCCCAGCTCCTTCTCCAGCGCGTGGATCTGCTTGGACAGTGAGGGCTGCGCCACACGCGCCTCCGCCGCCGCGCGCGTGAAGTGCCGCGTCCGGGCCACTGCCAGGAAGTACACGAGCTGCTGCAGCGTCATAGCCCCAGGCTATCTTCAGGCAGCTCACGATGTATTGGACGACTCGTCACACCGGTTCCTAGCGTCAGCGACGTGGACACGATCGGGCTCTACCGCACCACCGTCGGCAAGAAAGTCGTCATGGCGGTCACCGGCGCCGGACTGCTGCTGTACGTCGTCGTGCACATGCTCGGCAACCTGACCGTCTTCTCCGGCGCGGACGCGATCGACGGCTACGGCCGGTGGCTGCGCGAGATCGGCGCGGTCTGGCCGACGCGGGTCGCCCTGCTCGCGTGCGTGGGACTGCACTTCGCCGCCGCCTACCAACTGACCGCGAAGGCGCGCAGGGCCAAGGGCCGGTACGAGCACCGCCGACGCGTCCAGGGCAGCTACGCGGCCCGCACCATGCGCTGGGGCGGCGTGATCATCGCCCTGTTCGTGGTCTACCACCTGCTCGACCTCACCGCCGGGTGGCTCAACCCCCACGGCGTGCCCGGCGAGATCCACGCGAACGTCGTCGCCGACTTCCAGCACTGGTACGTGGTGCTGGCGTACGCGGTGGCCGTGCTCGCGCTGGGCTTCCACATCCGCCACGGCGTGTGGAGCGCCACGCAGACCCTCGGCGTCACCACCTCGCGCGTCATCGGCCTCGGCGTCGCCGTGGTCGTCTGCGCCGGTTTCCTCTCCGTTCCCTTCGCCGTCTTCACCGGATTGGTGAGCTGACATGTCCTACACCGAAGGCGCGCCGATCGCCGACCAGCGCGTGCCCGCCGGGCCGATCGAGACCCGCTGGGACCGCCGCCGCTTCTCCGCCCGCCTGGTCAACCCCGCGAACCGGCGCAACCGCAGCGTGATCGTGGTGGGCACCGGCCTCGCGGGCGGCTCGGCCGCGGCGACGTTGGCCGAGCTCGGCTACCAGGTCAAGTCGTTCTGCTACCAGGACAGCCCGCGCCGCGCGCACAGCATCGCCGCGCAGGGCGGCATCAACGCGGCCAAGAACTACCGCAACGACGGCGACAGCGTGCACCGGCTGTTCTACGACACGGTCAAGGGCGGCGACTTCCGCTCCCGCGAGTCGAACGTGCACCGGTTGGCGCAGATCAGCGTCGAGATCATCGACCAGTGCGTGGCGCAGGGCGTGCCGTTCGCCCGCGAGTACGGCGGCCTGCTCGACACCAGGTCGTTCGGCGGCGCGCAGGTCTCCCGCACGTTCTACGCCCGCGGCCAGACCGGCCAGCAACTCCTCCTCGGGGCCTACCAGGCCTTGGAACGGCAGATCGCCGCCGGACGCGTCGAGATGCACCCGCGCACCGAGATGCTCGACCTCATCGTGGTGGACGACCGGGCGCGCGGGATCGTCGTGCGCGACCTCGTCAGCGGCGCGGTGTCCACCCACTTCGCGGACGCCGTCGTGCTCGCCACCGGCGGCTACGGCAACGTGTTCCACCTCTCCACCAACGCCAAGGGCTGCAACACCACCGCGATCTGGCGGGCGCACCGGCGCGGCGCGCTGTTCGCCAACCCGTGCTTCACCCAGATCCACCCGACGTGCATCCCGATCAGCGGCGACCACCAGTCGAAGCTCACACTGATGAGTGAATCCCTGCGCAACGACGGCCGCGTGTGGGTGCCGCGCGACCAGCACGACACGCGTGCGCCGAACGACATCCCCGAGGCCGACCGGGACTACTTCCTGGAACGCATGTACCCGGCGTTCGGCAACCTCGTGCCGCGCGACATCGCGTCCAGGGCCGCCAAGAACATCTCCGACGAGAAGCGCGGCGTCTACCTCGACTTCGCCGACGCCATCCGCCGACTCGGGGCGCTCGCCGTCGAGCAGCGCTACGGGAACCTGTTCGAGATGTACCAGCGGATCACCGGCGACGACCCGTACCGGACGCCGATGCGCATCTACCCGGCCGTGCACTACACGATGGGCGGGCTGTGGGTCGACTACGACCTGCGTGCCACGATCCCCGGCCTGTACGTGATCGGCGAGGCGAACTTCTCCGACCACGGCGCGAACCGGCTGGGCGCGTCGGCGCTGATGCAGGGCCTGGCGGACGGCTACTTCGTGCTGCCCGGCGTGATCGGCGACTACCTGGCCGACGCGCCGTTCGGGCCACTCGACGACAGTCACCCGGTCGTGGCCGACACGGTGTCCGAGGTGCGCGGTCGGGTGAAGACGTTGCTGGCCGTGAACGGTGACCGCACGGTCGAGTCGTTCCACCGCGAGCTCGGCCGGCTGATGTGGGACGAGTGCGGCATGGAGCGCGACGAGGCGGGGCTGCGCAAGGCGTTGGAGCGGATCCCGGAGCTGCGCGAGGAGTTCTGGCAGCGGGTGAAGGTGCCAGGCGACGGCGAGCGGCTCAACCAGGAGCTGGAGAAGGCCGGCCGGGTCGCGGACTTCTTCGAGCTGGCGGAGCTGATGTGCGTGGACGCCCTGCACCGCGCCGAGTCGTGCGGCGGGCACTTCCGCTCGGAGAGCCAGACGCCGGACGGCGAGGCGTTGCGGGACGACGCGAACTACTCCTACGTCGCCGCGTGGGAGTACACGGGCGTGGGCCGACCACCCGTGCTGCACAAGGAAGAGCTGGTCTTCGACCACGTCACGCCGAGCACCCGGAGCTACTCGTGAAGCTGACCCTGCGGATCTGGCGGCAGAGCGGCGCCACCGGGCGCCTGGTGGAGTACGCCATGGACGACCTGTCGCCGGACATGTCGTTCCTCGAAGCGCTGGACGTGCTCAACGAGCGGTTGATCACGTCCGGGCAGGAGCCGGTGGCGTTCGACCACGACTGCCGCGAGGGCATCTGCGGCATGTGCGGGATGATGATCAACGGGATGGCGCACGGGCCGGAGAAGGCCACCACGGCGTGCCAGCTGCACCTGCGGCACTTCCGCGACGGCGACGTGGTGACCGTGGAGCCGTGGCGGGCCGAGCCGTTCCCGGTGGTGCGCGACCTGGTGGTGGACCGGTCGGCGTTCGACCGGATCGTGGCGGCCGGCGGGTACATCAGCGTGCCCGCGGGGTCCGCGCCGGACGCCCACGCGACGCCCGTGCCCAAGCCGGACGCGGACACGGCGTTCGAGGCGGCGGCGTGCATCGGCTGCGGCGCGTGCGTGGCGGCGTGCCCCAACGGGTCCGCGATGCTGTTCACCGCCGCGAAGGCCACCCACCTCGGCGTGCTGCCGCAGGGTCAGCCGGAGCGGTACTCGCGGGCGCGGGACATGGTCGCCGAGCACGACGCGTCGGGCTTCGGCGGCTGCACGAACACCGGCGAGTGCACGTCGGCGTGCCCCAAGGGCATCCCGCTGACCACCATCGCCCGGCTCAACGCCGACCTGCTGCGCGCTCACACCACCCGCAGCGACAGGTAACCCGTCCCGCACACCAGGAGCGTGGAGAGCAGCCCCAGGAGGAGCGCCCTGGGGCTGGTCCGCACGAGGCTCTTGAGCCGCACCGACGTGCCCAGGCCGAACAGCGCGGCGGCCAGCACGACCGTCGTCGCGGTACCGGCCACGTCCACGACAGCAGCCGGCACCAGCGGGCTGACCAGCATCAACGCCAGGAAGCCGAGCAGGAAGCCGGGCACCGGCGGAGCGCCGCGACCGCCGACACCGGCCACGATCGGCGCCAACAACGCCACCCGCCCGAGCTTCACCGCCATCGCCGTCGCCAGACCGCCGGCCGGTGCGGCGGCGGCCACCTGCGCCACCTCGTGCACGCTCAGCCCGATCCACTGCGGTGAGGCGTGCAGCAGCGGCAACGCGACCATCGCCAGCGTGCCGTAGAGCGTGACGAGGGCGACGCTGGTGGCCACGTGCTCGTCCTCGCGGTCGACCCGCCCCTCGACGGCGGCGATGGCCGACGCGCCGCAGATCGAGAAACCGCTGGCCACGAGGATGTACAGGCCGCGTGGCAGGCGCAGCCAGCGGCCGAGCAGCACCGTGCCGAAGAACGTCACCGAGACCGTGGCCAGGATCGCCACCAGAACGCCCGGTCCCAGGTTGAGGAGTTGCACGACGGACAGTTGCAGACCGAGCAGCACCACCCCGGTGCGCAGCAGCTTGCGCGTGACGCCGCTCAGATCCGGCAGGCGTCCACCCACCAGCACACCCAGGACCAACGCGGCGATCAGCACACCGTCCAGCCTCCGTCGGCGCGGGTGCTTCCGGTAGGCGGCAGTCGACCCCGCGGTCATACCCTGGGGCTATGACCCCGGACCTCGAATCGCTGCGCCTGCTGGTGCTCGTCGGGGAGCTGGGCAGCCTCGGCCGTGCCGCCGAGCAGCTCGGCATCGCGCAACCGTCGGCGAGCAAGCGGCTGTCCACCCTGGAACGGCGACTCGGCGTCGTGCTGGTCGACCGGGGCCGGCGCGGCTCCGTGCTCACGCCCGCCGGCGTGGTGGTGACCGAACGGGCGCGGCGGGTGCTGGACGAGGTCGCCGGGCTCGTGGAGGGCGCACGGGCGCTGCGGTCGGCGCAGGAGGCCGAGCTGCGGGTCGCCGCGAGCATGACCGTGGCCGAGCACCTCGCGCCGAGCTGGATCGGCGAACTGCGCCGCGCCCGACCCGACCTGCGCGTGGGACTGCGGGTGACCAACTCGGAGACGGTCGGCGCCCTCGTCCGCGACGGCGCGGTCGACCTCGGGTTCGTCGAAGCGCCAGGCCCCCTACCAGGGCTTTCGTCGCGGGAAGTGGCCGTGGACCGGCTTGCGGTGATCGTCGCGCCCGGCCACCCGTGGGCCCGCCGGCGACGGCCGCTCACCCCGCCGGAACTGGCCGCGACACCGCTCGTGATGCGCGAACGCGGCTCCGGCACCCGCGACACGCTCGACCGGGCGTTGCCCGACGCGTGCCCGCCCGCGCTGGAACTCGGCTCCACCACGGCGGTGCGCGGCGCGGTGGTCGCCGGCGTCGCACCCGCCGTGCTGAGCGTGCTCGCCGTGGACGTCGACCTCGCCGAGGGCCGACTGGTCGAAGTGCCCGCGGAACTCGACCTCCGACGCGTGCTGCGCGCCGTGTGGCCCGGCGGGCGCAAGCTCGTGGGACCCGCCGCGGAACTCCTCGCCGTGGCCGACCGCCGCGGCCGACCGCCGCGGTCCGGCGCCGCCGCGGATCCGGGCACGGCCGCGGTCCGGCCGTAGTTCAATGGAGCCATGAGCTGGTTCCGCCGACGCACCGAACCCGAACCCGCGCCCGTCCACCTGCCCAACCCGGCCGAGGCCGCGGTGGCGTTCTGGCAGGAGTGGTTCGAGCTGCTGCCGACCGTGAGCGCGGCCCTGGGCGACGGCGAACCGTTCCGCGTGGAGGGCGACCTGGGCGCGATGGTCGCCGCCATGCACCCCGACCTGGAGTTCTCCCTCGAACGCGGCCACCGCGCGATCTACGCCCTGGTGATCACCGGCCGTGAAGACCCGAAGCTGCGGCCCTACACCGACGCGTGGATCGCCGCCGCGCCGGCCGAGGACATGATCTGGGAGTACCACGACTCGGTGCCCGCGGTGCCGGACCCGACCCTGGTCACCATCAACCTCGGACCGCGCCGGATGCGCCTGGCCGACGTGCGGGTGGTCGCGCAGGTCTCGGACGGCCTGGTGGACGTCGCCGTCTACCACCCGGAGTTCGCCGGCCTCGACGACAAGGCCAGGCAGACCATGACGTTCCTGCCCTTGGACGTCACGCTCGGTGAGCGACTGGCCGGTGAACGACTCGGCCGGGTGGAAACCGCGTCCGCCGAGCCGGAGGGCACGATCGGCCTGCTGGAACTGCGCGACCTGGTCCGGACGATCGCCGAGGATCCCTCCTGAAATTGTCGGACCCCCTCGATACCCTCATGCCGTGACCAGCAGCGACTCGTTGAACCCGGCCCAGGCTCCCGCCGAGGGCGTCGAGGACGTGCCCGTCGACGCGCGCGTGCGGCACGCCGCGTTGGCCGAGGTGGTGCGCGGGCACCAGTTCCGCTACTACGTCCTCGACTCGCCGACGGTCAGTGACGGCGAGTTCGACGCGCTGCTCCGGGAGTTGGAGGCGCTGGAGCAGGCGCACCCCGGGCTCGCCACGCCCGATTCGCCCACGCAGCTCGTCGGCGGCACGTTCTCGACCGAGTTCAAGGCGGTCGACCACCTGGAGCGGATGCTCAGCCTCGACAACGTGTTCTCGGCCGAGGAGCTGCAGGGCTGGTTCGAGCGGGTGCGCAAGGAGGTCGGGGCGGACGCGCACTTCCTGTGCGAGCTGAAGGTCGACGGCCTGGCGATCAACCTGCTCTACGAGCACGGGGTGCTGGTGCGCGCGTTGACCCGGGGTGACGGGCGGACCGGCGAGGACGTGACGCTCAACGTCCGCACCCTGGAAGACGTCCCGGATGTGCTGAGGGGCACCGACGAGTACCCCGTGCCCGAGCTGGTCGAGGTGCGCGGCGAGGTGTTCTTCGCCGTGGAGGACTTCCTGGAGCTGAACGCACGGCTGGTGGAGGCGGGCAGACCACCGTTCGCGAACCCGCGCAACACCGCCGCCGGGTCGTTGCGGCAGAAGGACCCGAAGGTGACGGCGTCGCGCCGGCTGCGGATGATCTGCCACGGGCTCGGCAAGCGCGAGGGGTTCGAGCTCACCCGGCAGTCCGAGGCGTACGAGGCGCTGAAGGCGTGGGGGCTGCCGGTGTCGCCGCACACCGCGGTGCTGAGCACGTTCGAGGAGATCAGCGCGCACGTCGCGCACTGGGGCGAGCACCGGCACGACGCCGTGCACGAGATCGACGGCGTGGTCGTCAAGGTGGACGAGGTGTCGTTGCAGCGGCGGCTCGGCAGCACGTCGCGCGCGCCGCGGTGGGCGATCGCGTTCAAGTACCCGCCGGAGGAGGCCACGACCACCCTGCTGGACATCAAGGTGCAGGTCGGCCGCACGGGCCGCGTGACGCCGTTCGCGGTGATGGAGCCGGTGAAGGTGGCGGGTTCGACGGTCGCCCGCGCCACCTTGCACAACGCCAGCGAGGTCAAGCGCAAGGGTGTGCTGATCGGCGACCGCATCGTGATCCGCAAGGCCGGCGACGTGATCCCCGAGGTGCTGGGGCCGGTGATCGACGCCCGGCCCGATGACGCCTACGCGTTCGAGATGCCCCTGACGTGCCCCGAGTGCGGGCACGAGTTGCGCCCGATGAAGGAAGCGGACGTCGACATCCGGTGCCCCAACGCGGCCGGGTGCCCGGGTCAGCTGCGCGAGCGGTTGGCGTACCTGGCGTCGCGGTCGGCGTTGGACATCGAGGTGCTGGGCTTCGAGGCGGCGGCGGCGCTGGTCGACTCCCCGGTGTACGGCGACGAGGGCGACCTGTTCGACCTCGACGCGGACAAGCTGGCGCGGGTCGCCCTGTTCCGCACCAAGGACGGCGAGCTGACCGCGAACGCCGTGAAGCTGCTGGACAACCTGGAGACGGTCAAGCAGCGTCCACTGTGGAGAGTCCTGGTCGCCCTGTCCATCCGCCACGTGGGCCCCACCGCGGCCCGTGCGCTGGCGCGGGAGTTCGGTTCCCTGGACCGCATCGTCGCCGCGACGGAGGAGGAACTGGCCGCCGCCGAGGGGGTGGGCCCGACCATCGCCACGGCCGTGCGCGAGTGGGTCGAGACACCGTGGCGTCAAGCCGTCGTGGCGAAGTGGCAGGCCGCGGGGGTGCGGATGGCCGAGGAACGGGACACTTCGGTCCCGCGCAACCTGGAGGGGTTGTCGATCGTGGTGACGGGTTCGCTGGAGACGTTCTCGAGGGACGAGGCCAAGGAGGCGATCCTGTCGCGCGGCGGCAAGGCGGCGGGTTCGGTGTCGAAGAAGACGGCGTTCGTCGTCGTGGGCGGGTCGCCGGGTTCCAAGGCGGAGAAGGCGGAACAGCTGAAGGTCCCGATCCTGGACGAAGCAGGCTTCCGCATCCTGCTGACGAGCGGACCGGAAGCCGCCACCAAGGTCGCCACCATCACCGAAGACCCCACCGAAGACCCCACCGAAGACCCCACCGAAGACCTCGCCGACCCCCCACCTCTCACCGACCACTCCACCACCCCCACCACCTAACCTCAACCCCCAAGCCGCCCTGACCAGCAACTTCCCCAACTACACCAACCACGACCGAGTGATCACGATAGGAGGACCAAATCAAAACACCGTTATCCGCCACCTGAAACGTCGGTTGAAACAACGAGGCCGGCAACCAACCCCCGCCCCAACCCAACCCGGCCGGCCACTCCAAGCAGCCAGCCACTCCAGGCAGCCAGCCACTCCAAGCAGCCGACCGCTCCAGACAGACGGTGGTCGTCTCCCGGAACTCCCTCCAGCCCGTGCCTCCAGCCAACGTCGCCCGCAGCACCCCACTTCTGCGCCTCGCCGTCCAGCGAAACCCGCCCGCCGCGCCGCAGCCCGCCCGCCACGCCGCAGCCCGCCCACCGTGCCGCAGCCCGATCAACGGGTCCTGCTCGGCCAACGGGTCCTGCTCGGATCCTGCTCGGCCAACCCTCCACCCCCCGCAAGGGCATGACAGCTCGCGCGAGCCTCCTCCTCGGCGAGGTGTCAGGGATGTCGCCCACTAACACAGCCCGGCGAGAACGGCCGCCAAGCGGTTAACCCGCCGACGTCACATTCGGGAAGCGTGCGACCCACCGCTTCTGCCACGGCGTCTCCACCGCACGCCGGTTGTAGTGGGTCCGCGCCCACGCCACCGCGTCACCCGACGGGACGCCCGCCAGCACGGCCAGGCACGCGATCACGGTGCCCGTCCGCCCGACCCCGCCGCCGCACGCCACCTCGACCCGCGCACCGGCGACGGCCCGTGCGTGCAGGTCCCTGATCAGCACGACGGCGTCCGCCGGTGCCTTCGGCAGCCGGAAGTCCGGCCACTCGACCCACTCGTGCTCCCACGAAGGAGCGTCCACGCGGGCCATCACCGCGCGTCGCATCCGAGGCGATCCCAAGTACAGGCCGTAGTCGGGCGTGCCCTCAGGTGTGGGGTTCCGCAAGCCCCGACCGCGCACGAGAGCGCCGTCGGGCAGTTCGATCGCACCGGGAAGGCTCATCGCCCCATCATCGCGACCCGCAGTCTTGCGGCCAAAGGCAGGTGCCGCGGACGACATCGGGCCGGAATCTTGATCGCACCGTGTCGGGGCAGTTGTCTGGACGACAATCGGGGACTGTCCGATGACGTGGAAGGGAACCAGATGGCCGACATCGTGGTGAGGCCCGCCAGGGAAGACGAGTGGGCGGCGGCGGGTGCGATCACCGTGGCCGCCTACCAGGCCGACCGCCACATCGACAGCCACACCGGCGGGTACGCCGACACGCTGGTCGATACGCGCACCCGTGCCCGCGAGGCGGAACTGCTGGTGGCGGTGGACGTCGAGAACACCGTGCTCGGCACCGTCACGGTGGTCCGGCCCGGCACCCCCTACGCCGAGGTCAGCAAGGACGGCGAAGTGGAGTTCCGGATGCTCGCGGTCAGCCCGTCGGCACGGGGCCGAGGCGTCGGCGAAGCGTTGGTGCGCGCGGTGATCGTGCGGGCGCGCGAGCTCGGCGCACACCGGCTGGTGATGAGCAGCTCCGAGCACATGACCACGGCGCACCGCCTCTACCAGCGGCTCGGTTTCCAACGACGTCCCGATCGCGACTGGCGGCCGGTGCCCGGCGTGGACGTGACCGCGCTCGGGTTCAGCCTCGAACTCGCATGATCTCGTCGCGCAGCGAGCGGTCCCGCGCGGCCCGGTCGTAGAGCAGTTCCACCAGCGTCGCGTGGTCGAGCTCGGCGAGGCGGACGCGCAGCTCCTCGTCCTCCGCGTCCGGCGGCGGCACGGTCAGGCCCCGCTCCAGCAGCACCAGGCCGACCGCGACGCAGTGCTTGCAGAAGAAGCCCTGCGACCCGTACGGGCAAGTGCACGCGCCGGCCAGGCGGGTGTCGTCCCACTGGAGCGTCACCCGGTACTCGGCCGCGCCGACCACGACGCCTTCCACGTGCCGCGAGCGCACGGCCAGCTCGACCACGGCGTCCCGGTAGGTCAGCCCGCGCCAGTACGACTTGGCGCCCGCGTGGTGGCGCAGCAGGGCTGAGGTCAGCGTCGGCATGGCGGTATCCAACACCTTGTGGTTCGGTGGGTTTCGTGCTCCAGGCCTGTCTGAACGGCGCCCGGGAGCCGGGCAGCCACCCTAGTGTGCCGATCACGCCGCAGCAGCTGGCGGCCGACGCCGCGGCGTGCGGTGAGCTGGGCGTGACGTCGTTCCACGTGCACCCGCGCGACGTGGTGGGCTTGGAGGTGCTGGCCGGCCCGGAGGTCGCCACTTCGGTGTCCGTGGTGCGGTCCCTGGTGCCGCACGCGGAGATCGGCGTGACGACCGGCGCGTGGATCGTGCCGGACCCCGTGCGGCGGGCGGAGCTGGTGCGCGGGTGGGCGGGGCTGGCGGCGGGACGTCCGGACTTCGCGTCGGTCAACGTCCACGAGGACGGGTGGCTCGCCGTCGCGGACGCGTTGCGCGCCGCGGGCATCGGCATCGAGCTGGGCGTGTTCCACGTGGAGGCGGCGCGGACGTTGCTGGAGGTCGGCGTGCCGCCGGGGACGGTGCGGGTGCTGGCGGAGGTGCAGCCGGGGGAGACCCCGGAGGACGCGGCACGGCTGCTCGACCTGCTGGGGCCGCTCGGGGCGCCGATCCTGCTGCACGGCGAGGACGACAGCGCGTGGCCGGTGCTGGACTACGCGGTGACGCGCGGGCTGGACACCCGGATCGGCCTCGAGGACACGCTCACCTCGCGTGACGGCACGCCGGCCGCGGACAACGCGCAGCTGGTGGAGCTGGCTCTCTGAGGCGGGAAAACCACTGGTAGCGCGGTCGCGTGCCGTGGTTTCGTTGCGCCATGGTGTCCACCGACCGGCTTCTCGCCTTCGCGGCCATGTCGTTCCTGCTGATCGTGATACCGGGGCCCAGCGTCCTGTTCGTGGTCGGGCGGGCGTTGGCGCAGGGTCGCCGGGCCGCGTTGATCACGGTCCTGGGGAACACGCTCGGCGCCTACGCCCTGGTCGTGGCCGTCGCGTTCGGCGTCGGGGCGATCGTCGAGCGGTCGGCGGTCGTGTTCATGACGTTGAAGCTGGCCGGCGCCGCGTACCTGGTCTACCTGGGGGTGAAGGCGGTGCGGCAGCGCGCGTCGCTGCACGCGACGTTCACCGCCGGCGGTCCGGCGCGGGGCGGGCTGCGCACGTTGTGGGAGGGCTTCGCGGTCGGCGTGGCGAATCCCAAGACGATCGTGTTCTTCGCCGCCGTGCTGCCGCAGTTCGTCGACCGCGCGCAAGGCCACGTCGTCGCCCAGATGCTGCTGCTCGGGCTGGTGTTCAACCTCATCGCGGTGGCGTCCGACAGCGTCTGGGGCCTCGCCGCCGCCACCGCCCGGACGTGGTTCGCCCGCTCACCCCGCCGGCTGGCCCTGGTGGGCGGCGCCGGGGGCCTGGCCATGATCGGCCTGGGCGTCACCATCGCCACCACGGGCCGCCAGGACTGACCGCCCGCGTGGCGAACCTCCAGGACCGCCGAATTCACCGGACGTGGAACTCGGGGGTCCTGAGCGTTCGACCGGCGCGGGTCAGTCGGGGAGGACGACGGAGACGATGCCGGCCAGGTGCGCCAGGCGGGCGACTTCGGCGGCGCGGAACATCGGGCCGCCCGGGCGGCCCACCAGCAGGACGCGGTCCGGCTTGCCCAGCGGGGTGGCGGCCAGCTCGGTGCCCAGTTCCTGCCACGTCTCCGGCACCCACGAGTCCTCGCCGTCCAGGACGGTGGCACGGGCCAGGGGCAGCCACGGCGGGGTCTGCAGCTTGGTCTCCGGAGCGGCCGAGGAGGAGGTCAGGCGGTGCACGGTGCCGCCGTCCCACGACACGACCACCGCCCACCCCGCGCGGATGATCTTCGGCACGCCCTCGGTGAACACCGCGAGCCCGTTGCGGGGGTCCTCGGCGACCTCCTCCACCAGCTCCAGCTCGCGGTGGGTGTCCAGCACGCCGGCGTACGGCCGGACCGCGTCCACCTCGACGCCTTCGATGGACTCCGCGGCCGTGATCAGCACGTCGGGCAGCCGCCCGGACGGCAGCTCGACCACCAGGTCGTCGATGGCCAGGCCCGCCCCGCGCTCCACCACGTCCACGCTGAGGATGTCGGCCCCGATCTCGCCGAGCGCGGAGGCGACCGCGCCCAGGGTGCCGGGACGGTCCGGGAGCTGGACCCGGATCAGGAAGGACACGGTGCACGCCTCCAAAGGCTGTGGTGGAGCATCGAGGTGGAAACTCGCCGGTCGATGATTCTCGCAGACGCAGCTTCGCTTTCCGACCCACCAGGCGCGTTGCGCGCGGGTAAAATCGCGCACCCACGCGCGCGAGCGCGGGTAACCCGGTCGGAGGTCGGCCTGACCAGCCAATAGACTCGGCAGGTCCCAAATCCGAAAAACCGACCCACGGGGGTTGACGAGGTGCCCAGCATCTCCCGCGACGAGGTCGCGCACCTGGCCCGCTTGGCGAGGCTCGCCGTCACCGACGACGAGCTGGACCTGTTCGCCGGCCAGCTCGACGTGATCCTGCAGTCGGTGGCCACGGTGGGCGACATCGCCACCGCGGACATCCCGCCCACTTCGCACGCCGTTCCGCTGACCAACGTGTTCCGCGAGGACGTGGTGCGTCCCAGCCTCGGTCAGCAGCAGGCGCTCGCGGGCGCCCCCGCCGCCGAGGACGGACGCTTCCGCGTGCCCCGCATCCTGGGGGAGGAAGCATGACCGCCGACGTTATCTTCCGCGCGGAGGCGGAATCATGAACAGTCTGATCCGCAGCACCGCCGCCGAGCTCGCGGCCAAGATCGCGAGCCGCGAGGTCTCCGCGGTGGAGGTCGCCCAGGCGCACCTCGACCGGATCGCCGAGGTCGACGGCGCGGTCAACGCGTTCCTGCACGTCGACACCGAGGGCGCGCTCGAGGCCGCCCGCAAGGTCGACGACGACATCGCCGCCGGCGCGCACGTCGGTCCGCTGGCGGGCGTGCCGATCGCGCTCAAGGACGTGCTCACCACCGAGGGCGTGCCGACCACGGTCGGCTCGAAGATCCTCGAAGGCTGGGTCCCGCCCTACGACGCCACGGTCACGCGCAGGCTGAAGGAAGCCGGCGTGGTGATCCTCGGCAAGACCAACATGGACGAGTTCGCGATGGGCTCCTCCACCGAGAACTCCGCGTACGGCCCGACCCGCAACCCGTGGGACCTGGACCGCATCCCGGGTGGCTCGGGCGGCGGCTCGGCGGCGGCGCTGGCCGCGTTCCAGGCGCCGCTGTCGATCGGCACGGACACCGGCGGCTCGATCCGCCAGCCCGGCGCGGTCACCGGCACGGTCGGCGTGAAGCCCACCTACGGCGGTGTGTCCCGGTACGGGCTGGTGGCGTTCTCGTCCTCGCTGGACCAGGCCGGGCCGTGCGCCCGCACGGTGCTGGACGCGGCCCTGCTGCACGAGGTCATCGCCGGGTACGACCCGATGGACTCCACCTCGATCAACGCACCCGTCCCGCCCGTGGTGGCCGCCGCGCGCGAGGGCGCGAACGGCGACCTGTCCGGCGTGCGCGTCGGCGTGGTCACGCAGTTCAGCGGCGAGGGCTACCAGCCCGGCGTGCTGCGCAGCTTCGAGGCGGCCGTGGCGCAGCTCAAGCAGCTCGGCGCGGAGGTCGTCGAGGTCTCGTGCCCGAGCTTCGACTACGCGCTGCCCGCGTACTACCTGATCGCGCCGAGCGAGGCGTCGTCCAACCTGGCCCGCTTCGACGCGATGCGCTACGGCATCCGCGTGGGCGACGACGGCACCCGCAGCGCCGAGGAGGTCATGTCGCTGACCCGCGAGGCCGGTTTCGGCCCCGAGGTGAAGCGGCGCATCATGATCGGCACGTACGCGCTGTCGTCGGGCTACTACGACGCCTACTACGGCTCGGCGCAGAAGGTGCGCACGCTGATCAGCCGCGACTTCGAGGCCGCGTTCGCCACCGTGGACGTGCTGGTCTCGCCGACCACGCCGACCACCGCGTTCCCGATCGGCGAGCGCACCGGCGACCCGATGGCGATGTACAAGGCCGACCTGTGCACGATCCCGGCGAACCTGGCCGGCAACGCCGCGATGAGCGTCCCGAGCGGACTGTCCGACGAGGACGGCCTGCCGGTGGGCCTGCAGATCATGGCGCCCGCGTTGCAGGACCACCGGATGTACCGGGTGGCGGCGGCGTACGAGGTGGCTCGGGACGCGGCGCTGGGCGCGACGGTGATCAGCGGCGTGCCGCAGTTGGCGGGTGTGCGGTGAAGCGGGCCCGTACGGTGCTGGCCCTCGTCGGCGCCGCGGGCGCGGCGACCAGCGCGTTCTCCACGTTGAAGGCGGCTCGCGGCAAGAACGACAAGCTCGCCCTGGCCAACGCGGCGGCGAGCATCCTGGTGGCGATCACGGGCGCGGCGCTGGCCGTGCGGGGTCTGCGGAAGGACGGGAAGGCATGACGTCGGTGCACGAGCTGATGGACTACGCCGAGGTCATCGAGCGCTTCGACCCGGTGCTGGGGTTGGAGGTGCACGTCGAGCTGCACACCAACACCAAGATGTTCTGCGGCTGCGCGAACGTCTTCGGCGGCGAGCCGAACACGCAGGTCTGCCCGGTCTGCCTGGGCATGCCCGGCGCGCTGCCCGCGGTCAACGGCACGGCGGTGGAGTCGGCGATCCGGATCGGGCTGGCGCTCAACTGCGAGATCGCCGAGTGGTGCCGGTTCGCCCGGAAGAACTACTTCTACCCGGACATGCCGAAGAACTTCCAGACCTCGCAGTACGACGAGCCGATCGCGTTCAACGGCTTCCTGGACGTGACGCTGGACGACGGCTCGCTGTTCCGGGTCGAGATCGAGCGCGCGCACATGGAGGAGGACACCGGCAAGTCGCTGCACGTCGGCGGCTCGGACGGCCGCATCCACGGCGCGGAGCACTCGCTGCTGGACTACAACCGCGCCGGCGTGCCGCTGATCGAGATCGTCACCAAGCCGATCACGGGCACCGGCGAGCGCGCGCCCGAGGTGGCGCGCGCCTACGTCACCGCGTTGCGCGACCTGTTGAAGGCGCTCGACGTGTCGGACGTGCGGATGGACCAGGGTTCGCTGCGCTGCGACGCGAACGTGTCGCTGATGGCCAAGGACGCGACCGAGTTCGGCACGCGCACCGAGACCAAGAACGTGAACTCGCTGCGCAGCGTCGAGCGGGCGGTGCGGTTCGAGATGACCCGCCAGGCGGCGCTGCTGGCGGCCGGCGGCACGATCACGCAGGAGACCAGGCACTTCGACGAGTCGACGGGGTCCACCTCGTCGGGCCGCACGAAGGAGACCGCGGAGGACTACCGGTACTTCCCGGAGCCCGACCTGGTGCCCATCGCGCCCTCGCGCGAGTGGGTGGAGGAGCTGCGCGGCACGCTGCCGGAGCTGCCGTGGGAGCGCCGCAAGCGCGTGCAGCAGGAGTGGTCGCTGACCGACGCCGAGCTGCGCGACCTGGTCAACGCGGGCGCGGTGGACCTGGTGGCGGCCACGGTGGAGGCGGGCGCGACGCCCGCCGAGGCCCGGTCGTGGTGGGTGGCCTACCTGACCAAGGAGGCCAACGCCCGCGGCGTCGAGCTGGCCGAGCTCGGCATCACGCCGGCGCAGATCGCGCGGGTCATCGCGCTGGTGAACGCCGGTGAGCTGACCAACAAGCTCGCGCGCGAGGTCGTCACGGGCGTGCTGGACGGCGAGGGCGAGCCCGAGGCCGTCGTCGAGGCGCGCGGCCTGAAGGTCGTCTCGGACGACTCCGCGCTGGAGAAGGCGGTGGACGAGGCGCTGGCGGCGCAGCCGGACGTGGCGGCGAAGATCCGCGACGGCAAGGTGGCGGCGGCCGGCGCCATCGTCGGCGCGGTGATGAAGGCGACGAAGGGTCAGGCGGACGCGAAGCGCGTGCGCGAGCTGATCATCGCCCGCTGTTCGTAGGGGCCGGTTCGGCGGTGGGGCGGTGTCGCGGTCGCGGCGCCGCCCCACCGCCGTTTTCGCGTCCGCGGGGGATGGGTCCACGCGGGAGCGGTCCATTCGGGATTCGTCCTACTCGGACACTGTTCGTCACCATTTCGGGACGGCCCGTGTCCGAACCGGAAATGACCCGGGTGTGATTCCACGTCGGACGGACCGGGTGGACGCGCCTTATTGCGGACCCTGGGTGCCTGCAGCCTGTTAACACATTCCTCCATTCGAGTGGTAACACTTTCCGAACGGCCCCTCCCGTGCTGGTCAGCGAAGCTCAAGATCGACACGTTGGTCGCTCTCGGTAAATTTCCACCTCCCCAGGTGCGTCCATCTGTGTAAGGCTTGGGCCGTTCGGCAGGGCCGGGGGGCCACCGAAACGACCTGGATCAGCCGCCGAGGATCCCCCGATCAGGGGGTCCCGTTGTAGGGGAGGCAACGTCATGACCCGCACTGACCCGAAGCTCGTCGCCGAGATCGACGCCATCGAGGGCGACGTCGTCGACGGGGCCGTCGACACCGATCAGAGCACCACGGACCTGGTCGACATCGGTGGGCTGGAGCCGACCGGCGGCCCGTACAAGCCGACCACCGACGACCCCGAGGTCGAGCGGCTCGTCAAGCCGATGGGCGGCCCCTACAAGCCGACCGGTGACCCGGAGACGAACGGTGGCCCGTACAAGCCGACCACCGACGAGCCGGCGGCCGTCACCCAGACGAAGTAATACGGGTCGCCGACAATCACGGTGACGTCACGCTGAATGCCGCCGGCCACAGGTCGGCGGCATTCCTCTGCCGCTTGTGATCTCATATGAGCGTGCCTGGCGAAACGCGTGGCTCCTCCGGACCGGATCACGCCGTCAGACGGGCCCGGCAGTTGCACCGCCGCGCGCTGGACGCGGCCACCGCCGACCGCCACCCGTCCGCCATCCGGCAGATGCGGAGGGGTCTGGCGCTGCTGGAGGCGCCCGGGATCGACCCCCAGGAACGCCTCGAGGTCCGCACCCGGCTGCTCAACACGCTGGCGTTCTGCCTGGCCGAGACGGGCAAGGTCGACGACGGCCTCACCCAGCTCGCCGGCGTCGACGCCGAGCTCGCCGGGCTGCGGGACGAGGAGCTGCGCGCCCACCTGTCGACCCTGGTCAACCTCAACCGCGCGGCCCTGCTGTGCCGGGTCGGCCGCATCGACGAGGGCATCGCCCAGCTCGACCGCGAGATCGAGCGCAGCGCACGGCGCCTGCCCGAGCACGCCGACCCCGAAGCCGTCGACCTGCTCGCGCTGGCCCTGTCCAACCGGGGCAACGCGCACGGCGAGGTGCACCGCTACGACAAGGCCGCCCGCGACCTCGACCGCGCGGTCGAGCTCGCCGACGCGCACGGCCTGCCCCTGCGCGCCGCGATCGCCAAGCACGCGCTGGGCAACGCCGTGCAGCGCGCCGGCGACATCCCGGCCGCCCTGCGCCACTACCACGAGGCCAACCGGGCGTTCCAGGACCTCGAACCCGGCCTGCTGCTGCGCCTGCGCATCGACCAGGCCGAGGCGATGATCAGCGTCGGCCTGGCCGACGAGGCGGGCCGGCTGCTGGACGAGGTGCTGCCGGAGCTGCGCCGCCAGCGCATCGGGCAGGACGTCGCCGAGGCCGAGCTGTTCCGCGCGGCGGCGGCGTTGCAGGACGGGGACCTCGTCCTGGCCCGGCGGATGGCGACCTCGGCGCAGCGCAAGCTGGTCCGGCGCGGCAGCCCGGCGTGGGCGGCGGTGGCGGGGCTGATCGCGTTGCGGGTGGACGTGGTCCGCGCGCTCGGCTCCCGGCGCCCGGTCGCCGGGGTGGTGCGCCGGGCGGTCGAGCTGTCCGCCGAGCTGTCCGCGTTGAAGCTGCACGACCAGTCGGCGTTCGCGCTGGTGCTGGCCGCACGGCTGGAGATCCGGCGCGGCGACCCGGACCGCGGCGCCGACCTGCTGCGCAGCGTGCCCAAGACGCGCCGGATCACGCCGATCGACCACCGGATGCTGCTGCGGCTGTGCCGGGCGGAGCTGGCGCTGGCCCGCGGCAACCAGCGGGTGGCGCTGGCGCAGGCCAAGGCGGGGCTGGCCGAGCTGGGCCGGATGCGGGACCGGCTCGGCGGGCTGGAGCTGGTGTCCGGCACCGCCGTGCACGGCCGTGAGCTGGGCGAACTCGCCGTGCGCCTGGTGCTGGGCGGCACGGACTCGGCGGCCAACGCCAAGCGCCTTTTCACCTGGCTGGAGCGCACCAGGGCGCAGCTGTACCGGTACGACCCGGCCGTGTCCACTGTGGACTCCGAGCTGGGCGAGCGGATCGCCGAGGTGCGCACGCTGAGCCGGGCCCTGCTGCGGGCCCGGCTGGACGGCCTGCCGACCGGTGAGCTGGAGTCGCGGCTCAAGGCGAGCCAGCGCGCCGCCACCCGGATGGGCTGGAGCGCCAGCCCGTGGGGCACGCCGCGCCCCGTCGTCACGCCCGAGGAGGTGCTGTCCCGGCTGGACGGGCGGGCGATGGTGAGCTTCGCGGTGTCCGGCGACGAGCTGATCGCCGTGGTGTTCGCGGGCGCCCGCGTGCGCATGGTGCGCCTCGGGTCGGCCGCCGACGCCACCGAGGGCGCGCGCCGCCTGCACGCCGACCTCAACGCGCTCGCGCCCGACCACCTGCCGCCGCCGTTGGTCGAGGTCATCTCGGCGTCCGCGCGCCGTGAGGCGGAGAAGCTGGACCGGCTGCTGCTCGGCCCGCTGGCGCCGATGATCGGCGACCGGTCGCTGGTCGTGGTGCCGACCGGCGCGCTGTACGTGGTGCCGTGGGGCGTGCTGCCCACCTGCGTGAACCGGCCGACGACGGCGGTCCCGTCGGCCACCGCGTGGGTGTCGGCGATCCGCCAGGAGCGAGACCACGTCGAGGGCGTGCTGCTGGTGCGCGGTCCCGGCTTGCAGGCCGCGCAGGGCGAGATCGACCGGCTCGCGGGCTACCACGGCGACGCGAAGCTGCTCGGCGTCGACGAGGCCAAGGTCGGCGCGGTGCTGGAGGCGTTGGACGGGGTCGAGCTGGCGCACATCGCCGCGCACGGCGAGCACGAGCCGGAGAACGCGCTGTTCTCCCGGCTGGAGCTGGTGGACGGCGCGATGTTCGCGCACGAGGTCGGCCGGGTGCGCCGCCCGCCGCACCAGGTCGTGCTGGCCGCGTGCGAGCTGGCGCTCAACCGGGTGCGGCCCGGCGACGAGCCGCTCGGGTTCGCGGGCGCGTTGCTGGCAGGCGGCGCGCGGACGGTGATCGCCGCGTCCAGCCGGGTCGGCGACCAGCCCTCGGCGGCGGCGATGGCCGACTTCCACCGCAACCTCGCGGGCGGCGCGTCGCCCGCGGTCGCGCTGGCCGAGGCGGTCGCGGTCGACCCGCTGCGTCGCCCGTTCGTGTGCCTCGGTTCGGGGTAGCGCGGCTGACCAGCCATTCGACCGGTTGACCTGGATCACCCGCACCCACTAGTCAGGGTGGAGGAGTTCCTCGGCGATCACCCCTAGGGGGCCCGGTGCGCTGGTTGACGCTCACGGTGCTGTTGCTGGCCACGATGACCACCCCCGCGACCGCCGCGCCCGATGCCGGCCGGGCGCACGAGCCGGGCAACGGGCCCGAGCGCAACCAGGTCGCCGCCGTCGACCCGCCGCTGCACGCCACCGCGCGCGGCGACAACCGGCCCGACGCCAACCCCGGCTACCCGCGCCGCACGCTGCTCCGCGCGTACCCGGAGGACCAGGCCGACCGGGCGATCAAGCTGGGCCTCGCGCCGTACCACGCGCTCGCGCCGCGCCTCAACGACCTGCAACGGCGCAGCGACCGGGTGTCCGTCGAGGTCGTCGGCCGCTCCACGCTGGGCCGCGACCTCTACCTGGTCACGCTCACCGCGCCGGAGACGCCGGCGGAGACCCGAAGGCAGGACGCGTGGCGCGACCGGATCGAGAACGACCCGACCCGCGCCGCCCGCGACATCTTCCTCCGCACCGGCTACAAGGCCCCGGTGTGGATCAACGCCAACATCCACGGCGACGAGTGGGAGGGCACCGACGGCGCGCTGCGCGTGATCGAGGACCTCGCCTCCGACCCGGCCGCCGGTGACTTCCTGCGCCGCCACCGGGTCTACGTGAACCTGACCGCGAACCCGGACGGCCGGGTGGCCGGCACGCGCGCCAACGCGACCGGGTTCGACCTCAACCGCGACTTCGTCACCTCGTCGCAGCCGGAGTCGCGGGCGATGCGGGACGTCGTCAAGCGCATCCAGCCCCTGCTGGTGCTCGACGAGCACGGCTACGTGGCCAACACGCTGATCGAGCCGACCACGCCGCCGCACGGCCAGAACTACGACTTCGACCTCTACATCGGGCACGGCTACGCGGGCGGCCTGCGGATGGAGGACGCGGTCCAGGCGCTCGGCCACCCCGAGGCGGCCTCGCCGGAGATCCCGTTCCGCGACTACGAGCCGGGCGTGTGGGACGGCTGGGCGCCGATCTACACCGCGCAGTACTCGATGTACCACGGCGCGGTGTCCTACACGATCGAGATCCCCATGCGCGTGAACCGGGGCGACTACACGACACAGCCGGTGACGGAGTTGCGGCGGCGTTCCGCCATCAACACCGACGTCGTCGAGGCGACGATCCGCAGCGCGCTCACGTACGTGAACGAACACCGGTCCGCCATGGTGGACAACCAGATCGAGATGTTCCGCCGCGGCCTGGCGGGCGAGCCGCAGCGGGCCGTGCCGGACGGCTTCGTGCCCGGCTTCGGCCCCGAAGACCGCTACACCACGGAGTTCCCGCGCGGGTACGTCATACCGGTGGGTGACGGGCAGCGGTCCGGGCAGGCCGCCGCACGGCTGGTCGACCACCTGGTGGCGCACGACGTCCGGGTGAAGCGCGCCGACCGACCGTTCACGCTGGGTGAGCGCTCCTACCCGGCCGGGTCCTACGTGGTGGACCTGCACCAGCCGAAACGGGCGCTGGCGAACGTGATGCTGGAGGCGGGCCGGGACATCTCCGCCACCGTGCCGGTCATGTACGACATCAGCGGCTGGAGCCACCGGCTGCTGTGGGGCGCGTCGGTGGACGTCGTGCGGGACGGGCCGCTGGACGTGCGCGGGCGGGAGGTGTCGGCGGCGTCGCCCTCGGGCTCGCTGCGGGCGCCCGAGGGCAGCGACCTGGCGCTCGTGCTGGCCGACGGCAAGGACGTGGCGGCGGTGAACGACCTGCTCGCGCGGGGTGTCGGGCTGCGCAGGCAGGACGACGGCACGATCGTGGTGCCCGCGTCGGCGCGGTCGGCGGCCGAGGAGGTGTCGGACCGGTACGGGGCGCGGTTCACGGCGGCGGCGCCGGGCGGTGCGCCGCTGCGGCGTCCCGTGGTGGCGGGCGCGGTCGCGGCCGACGAGCTGAAGGCGTTGCGGGACATGGGCTTCGACATCCGGCCGGTGTCGACGGCGGTGCTGGAGCAGGGGTTCGACCTGTCCGGTGTCGACGTGCTGCTCGTGTCGTCGGGGTTGCGGTACGACCAGCTCGGCGCACCGGCCAGGGCGGCGGTGGACGGGTTCCTGGCGCGCGGCGGCGTGGTGACGCGCGGCGCGACGGGTGTGCGGTTCAACGCCGACGCCGGGGTGCTGCCGGTGCGCGCGGTCGCGGGCCGGGAGGACGCGAACGGCGTCGTCTCGGTGGTGGACGAGGCGGGCGCGGTGGGCCACTCGTTCGTCTACGCGCCGTACTGGTTCACCGACCTCGGGGCGGGCGTGAGCGCGCGGCAGCGGTACCAGGGGCTCGTCGCCGGGCACTGGGCGGCCCGCCCGGACGGCTCGGGGGGCAGCCGTGACGCGGCCGGGCAGGCGGCGGTCGTCGCGGGCACGTCGCCGCGGGGCGCGCGGGCGGTGCTGTTCGGCACCGAACCGCTGTTCCGCGACCACCCGAAGGGCCTGTACGCGCAGGTGGCGGACGCCATCTACCGCACCACGGCCCCCTGACCGCGCTGCGACACCTGACCCGCGCTGCGACACCGGACCGGACCGCGACACCCGACCGGACCGCGACACGCCACCGCACCGCGAGGCCCGGACGTCAGTCCTTGCCGCCGACGGGGCCGCCCTGGCGCACGATGATCACCACGCGGTCGTCGCTGGAGACCGGCGCGCCGCCCTGGTTCTTGTTCACCGTGCCGGCCAGCGCGGTCGTGTCGTCCAGCATCAGCAGCGGACCGAGGCGGCCGAAGCCGTCCTCGCCGTGCATGCTCGCCTCGGGCTTGCCGGTGAAGCTGCCGTCCGGGTTCATCGGCAGGTTGAGCACGCCCAGGGTGGCGCTCGCGGCCACCATCACGGCGTTCGAGAACGACGCGCAGCCGGCGACGCCCGGGCGCTCGGGCCACGACCACGCCGGGTCGCCCAGCGCCTTGCCCGGCTCGACCCGGTACAGCAGGTCGGCGGTCGCGCCCGCGTCGGTCACCCACGCCTTCGTGCCGTCGCCGGACACGCACAGCCCGCCGGGCGACTTCAGGCCGCTCGCCAGCACCCGCGAGCCCGCCGTCGGGTTGCCGCGCGCGGGCTGGCCCGTGGCGTCGATCCGCAGCACCTTCCCGGCCAGCGAGTTCGGGTCGGCCGCCGCACCGGGGTTGCCCGCGTTGCCCGTGGCCACCAGCAACGCGCCGGTGCGGTCGTAGGCGAGCACGCCCCGGTTGCCGGTCGGGCCCTTCGGGATGCCGGTCAGCACGGGCTTGGGCACGTCGCCCGGCGCGATCCGCAGCACCCGGTTGTCGGTCGCGGTGGTCACGTACACGAAGACCAGCTGGTCCTCGGCGTACGTCGGCGACAGCGTGAGCCCGGTGAGCCCGCCGTCGCCCGCCGCGTCCACCTCGAGCTTCGCCACCTCGACCGGGTCGACGTCCTTGGTCACCTTGAGCAGCCGCCCGGTGGTGCGCTCGGTGGCCAGCGCCGTCACCGCGCCGGTGGTCTGGTTGACGTCGGTCAGCGCCACGCCGGAGATCGGGTTCAGGCACGTGCCGACCACGGCGGGGTTGAAGTCCTTGCAGCCCTGCGGCGGTGGCACGGGCGTCGGCTGCTGACCGGGCTGCTGGCCGCCGACGGGACCCTTCGGCAGCTCGCCGGGCAGCTCGGGCACCGGCCCGGCCTGCGGCGTCAACTGCTGGGCCGCGCTCCACCCCGCCGGTCCCGGCTGCTCGGGGAAGCTCGCGCAGCCCGCGGCCAGCAGGCCGAGGGCCGAACCGATCAGCACTCCACGCAGTCGCGACACGAGACCCAGGTTAAGCGCGTGGCCGTGAACGCGAGGTGAGCGGCCCTTCCACGTCCTCGTGCACGGCCCGGCGCACGGCGTCGGCCCGGTCGAGCAGGAGCTCCAGCTCCTCCGCCACCACCCGCGGGTCCTCCAGCGGGAGGAAGTGCGTGTTCGGCAGCACCCGCACCCTGGCCTGCGGCAGGGCGGCGACGGGGCCGAGCACGCCGTCGGCCGAGGCCAGGAAGTCGTACCGGCCCGCCAGCACCGTTGTGGGGCACGTCACGCCGGTCAGGTCGAGCCGGGGCGTGCGGCCCAGCGCCAGCGCGAGGGTGAGGTACCAGCCCCAGTCGTGCCGGAGGTAGCGGCGCAGCGACCCGAGCAGCGGCCCGCCGACGTCCGGCACCGGCACGCGGTGCAGCACGGCGTCCAGCAGGGGCGCGGCGGCCTTCAACGCCGTCAGCCCGCCCACGCCGAGCAGCCGCCGCACCGGCTCCGGCACGCCGGGGATGCCGAACACGCTCGCGAACGTGTCGCCCGGCGCGCCCGTGACCAGCAGCAGGCCGCTCACCCGGTCCGGGTGCCGCAACGCCAGCGCGGCGGCCACCGTCACGCCCATCGACCAGCCCATCACCACGCACCGCTCGACGCCGCCGTCGTCCAGCACAGCCAGCGCGTCGGCGACGTGGTCGGCCAGCTCGACGCGGGACGGGTCGGCCGGCCGGTCCGAGTCGAGGGTGCCGCGGTGGTACCAGCCGTGCACGCGGGCCGACGGCAGCTCCGGCCACGCCGTCGGCACGGCGCCGAGGCCGTGGCTGAGCAGCACGTCCGGCCCGTCCGCGTCGGTGCGCCACAACCTGATCCGCGTGCCGTCCGCGGAGAAGACGTCGTGCTCCCGCATGGCGGCAAGTGTGCCGTAACGTGCGGTCCCGTGAGCCTCACCGTGCTGGTCCCCGACGACCTGGGTGTCCGCGTGCTGTCCGACGTGGAGGGTGTGCGGCCCGTCCGCTACGAGCCGGGGCAGCCGCTGCCCGCCGAGGCCGCCCACGCGGAGGTCCTGGTGCCGAAGTTCCTGCTGGGCACGGACCCGCGCGACGTGTTCGGCCAGCTGCCGGCGCTGAAGCTGGTGCAGCTGCTGTCGGCGGGCGCCGAGCGGTTCATCGGCGTCGTACCCGATGGTGTGATGCTGTCGACGTGCCGCGGCGCGCACGGCGGCAGCACGGCGGAGTGGGCGATCGGCGCGCTGCTCGCGATCTACCGGGACTTCCCGGTGTTCGAGCGGGCCAGGCAGGAACGCCGCTGGGACTACCACCTCACGGAGACGTTGCAGGGCAAGGAGGTGCTCGTGGTCGGCGCGGGCGACCTCGGCGAGCAGTTCCGGCGCAGGCTGGAGCCGTTCGACGCGACCGCGACCCTGGTCGGCCGCACCGCCCGGCCCGGCGTGCACGGCGTGGACGAGCTGCCCGACCTGCTCGGCCGGTTCGACGCGGTGCTGGTCGTGGTGCCGCTGACCGAGGAGACCACCGGGATGGTGGACGCGAAGTTCCTCTCCCGGATGAAGGACGGCGCGATCCTGGTCAACGCGGCGCGCGGCGCGGTGGTCGACACCGGCGCGTTGATGGCCGAGCTGTCCTCGGGGCGGCTGCGCGCGGCGCTGGACGTGACCGACCCGGAGCCGCTGCCGTCGGACCATCCACTGTGGACCGCGCCGGGCCTGTTCCTCACGCCGCACGTGGCCGGCAGCTGCACGGGCCACGCCGAGCGCGCGTACGCCGTGGTGGCCGCCGAGGTCGACCGGTTCGCCCGCGGCGAGCGGCCGCGGAACCTGGTCAAGGGCGACTATTAGCCCATTCGGGTGAATTCGGTCGGCTGAAAGGACGCTCGCGGACGTCGTCCGAACCTCCTAACGTGCGGGTGCGTGGCTACTCACGACGACCGCTCGAGGACATCTGGCGGCTACTCCGACGACGGGTTCTACTCGACGAGTGGCGTTGGCGGAGGAGTTCACCACTTCGACGACGGCACGCGGACGATCGACGGCGACGCGTTCGGCAAGGACACCAAGGGCTTCGACGCCTCCGGCTACACGCCGATCGCGGACTTGGAGGACAAGCCCGCTTCCCACTACGACACGTTCGAGGACGAGGACGAGCGCAAGCAGTTCGGCTGGAGCGCCAGTGCCGACATCGGCCTGCTGGTGCTGCGGCTGGCGCTGGGCGGCGCGTTCGTCATGCACGGCCTGCAGAAGGTGTTCGGCCTGTTCGGCGGGCCGGGCATCGACGGGTTCGCCCAGTACCTCCAGTCCACCGGGTTCCGCGAGGCCCGGATCCTGGCCTGGGTCACCGGCATCACCGAGCTCGGCGGTGGTGCCCTGCTCATCTTCGGCCTGTTCACGCCGCTCGCGGCGGCCGGTGTGCTCGGCGTGATGGCGAACGTCATCGCCCTGAAGTACCGGGGCGGCTTCTTCGCGCCCAACGGCGTCGAGCTGGAGGCGGTGTACGCGGCGATGGCGTTCGCGACGCTGTTCGCCGGCCCCGGCCGGGCCGCCCTGGACTACAACCGCAGCTGGTTCCGCCACCCGCTGCTGTCCGGTTTCATCTGCCTGGTGATCGCGGCCGGCGCCACCGCGGCCACGCTCTACGTCTTCCGGTAGTGGACCAGCGGGTCGTGGTGGCGGGCTTGCAGCTCGCGCTCGTGGTGGTCGGGGTGCCGGTGGTCTACCTGGTCGCGTTCCCGATCGGCCTCACCGCGCGCTCGCTGCTGCCGCCCGTCGGGTTGCTCGCGGGCCTGGTCGTGGGCGGGTTGGTGGCCACCAGGGCGCGAAGACCCGTCGTCGGGCCGCTGGCCGGGTGGGCGGTGTTCCTCGCCGCCCTGGCCGCGGTCCGGCTGCTCGGCTAGGCCGTCGACCAGCGAAAACCCGGCCGGTGAAGGATGTCCGGCCGGGTTTTCCCGCACCTACTTGTTCACGTCCCGCACCGCGCCCGTGGATGCGTCCGTCGCCATCCGGGCGTAGGCGCGCAGCGCCGCGGTCACCGGGCGGACCCGGTCGACCGGCTGCCACGGCCGCTCCGACGCCTCCACCTTGGCCCGCCGCTCGGCCAGCGTGGTCTCGTCCACCAGCAGCTCCAGCCGCCGCTCGTGAACGTCGATCAGGATCCGGTCGCCGTCCTGGACCAGGCCGATCACGCCGCCGCCCGCCGCCTCCGGCGAGACGTGGCCGATCGCCAGGCCCGACGTGCCGCCGGAGAACCGGCCGTCGGTGATCAACGCGCACCTGCGGCCGAGGCCCGCGCCCTTCAGGAACGCGGTCGGGTGCAGCATCTCCTGCATGCCCGGCCCGCCCGCGGGGCCCTCGTAGCGGACCACGAGCACGTCACCGGGCTGGATCTCCTTCTTCAGGATCGCCGAGACGGCCTCCTCCTGGGACTCGACCACCCGCGCCGGCCCCTCGAAGTGCCACAGCTCCTCGTCGATGCCCGCCGCCTTGATGATCGCGCCGCGCTCGGCCAGGTTGCCCCGCAGCACGGCCAGGCCGCCGTCCTTGGTGTACGCGTGCTCGACGTCGCGGATGCAGCCGCCCGCGGCGTCCGTGTCCAGCTTCGACCACCGGTTGGACGTGGAGAACGCCTGCGTCGTGCGCACACCGCCCGGCGCCGCGTGGAACAGCTCGACGGCCCGCGGCGACGGCGACGGGGCCCGCACGTCCCACTCGCCCAGCCACGACGCCAGGTCCGGGCTGTGCACGGTGTGCACGTCCTCGTTGAGCAGGCCGGCCCGCCACAGCTCGCCGAGCAGGGCCGGGATGCCGCCCGCCCGGTGCACGTCCTCCATGTGGTAGTCCGAGTTCGGCGACACCTTCGACAGGCACGGCACGCGGCGGCTCAGCGCGTCGATGTCGGCCAGCGTGAAGTCGATCTCGCCCTCGCGCGCGGCGGCGAGGATGTGCAGCACGGTGTTCGTGGAGCCGCCCATCGCCATGTCCAGCGCCATGGCGTTCTCGAACGCCTTGCGGTTCGCGATCGAGCGCGGCAGCACCGACTCGTCGTCCTGCTCGTAGTACCGCTTGCACAGCTCCACGACCGTGCGGCCGGCCTCGGCGAACAGCTCGCGGCGCGCGGCGTGCGTGGCCAGCGTGGAGCCGTTGCCCGGCAGCGCGAGGCCCAGCGCCTCGGTGAGGCAGTTCATCGAGTTCGCGGTGAACATGCCCGAGCACGAGCCGCAGGTCGGGCACGCCGACCGCTCGACCTCGGCCAACCCGGCCTCGTCCACGTCCGGCGAGGCGGACGCGGAGATCGCGGTGATCAGGTCGGTCGGCGCGACGGCGACGCCGTCCACCACGACCGCCTTGCCCGCCTCCATCGGCCCGCCCGAGACGAACACCACGGGGATGTCGAGCCGCATCGCCGCGTTGAGCATCCCGGGCGTGATCTTGTCGCAGTTGGAGATGCACACGATCGCGTCGGCCTGGTGCGCGTTGACCATGTACTCGACGGAGTCGGCGATGATCTCCCGCGACGGCAGGGAGTAGAGCATCCCGCCGTGGCCCATCGCGATGCCGTCGTCGACCGCGATGGTGTGGAACTCGCGCGGCACCCCGCCGGCCTCGCGGATCGCCTCGGCCACGATGTCCCCGAGGTCGCGCAGGTGCACGTGCCCCGGCACGAACTGCGTGTAGGAGTTGGCGATGGCCACGATCGGCTTGCCGAAATCGCTGTCGGTCATGCCGGTCGCGCGCCACAGCGCGCGTGCGCCCGCGGCGTTGCGGCCGTGGGTGGTGGTGCGGGAACGGAGCGGTGGCACGGCTCCTCCAGAGGTCTTTGCCAAGAAGAGAATCGCGAACGACGCGCGCGGGGTGTGGGGCGCGGAAAGCGGGAGCGGTGCCTCAGAGATTACTCCGCCGCAACGCCCCGACGACCAGCACGGCGGCGAGCGCGAGCGTGATGACGTGCACAGCCGTGCACCACAGGCAGATCTTCCCGATCAGCAGGAACTCGGCGGCCACCAGGTACACCACGAACAGCACGCCGACGCCGACGGACACCAGCCGCGCCCAGTGCAGCGCCTCGTTGCGCCAGGCGAACGGCAGGCAGGCCACGGTCATGAACGCGAAGAACACCAGGCCCAGCACCGCGACCGGGATGCCGAGCAGCTCCGACTGCTCGCTGGTGGTCACCGTGCCGCAGTCGATCACCTCGCCCTCGGCGCACAGCAGCGCGCCCGCGCTGAAGTGCGCGACCGTGAGGTAGGCCGAGACCGCGAGCCCCGCCAGCGACAGCACCAGGCTGAGGACGGGCACCCACTGTGTGCGAGAACTCACCCGTCGGACTTTACGGGCGGCGGCGTTTCGTCCTGGTCAGGCCCGGCGGGCTCCTCCTCGGCCGCCGCGGCCTCTGGCACGGCCGTCGGATCGGCCACCCGACCGCCGCTGACCTGCGACAACACCGGCAGGTGCGCGGCGCGCACGGCGGGCAGCCGGACGAGCGAGCCGTCCGCGAGCACCGCCGACAACCACCCCTTCGGGACCACCTTGATCGCCTTCACGTCCGACCACGGCACCTCGCGCGCGCCGAACGTGCCGCGCGCCACGATCCGCTCGCCGTCCACGGTCGTCCGGTTGCGCAGCACCCACCACGCGAACGCCGCCGGCAGCAGGTAGAGGACCTGGAGACCCGGCACGCCCCACGCGACGGGCGTCGCGCAGATGGCCGCGGACCCGGCCGCGAGCAGGGCCGGTGTGGGGATGCGGAACACGACTTTCGGCACGAATCGAGATGCTGCCACCCATCGTCCGAGCGGGTGACTCCGGCCCGCGTCCACGCACGTGCGGGCTTCCACCATCCGGGAGTGCCGTCCCGCACAGTTGACGCTCCACCTCCTTGACGGTTAACGTCAGCCCCATGCAGCGCAACCTCGTTCTCGTACTTCCCAGGCGCGTCGACGCCTAGGCATTCGAGCTTGCGTCGACGCGCGACCCTCGTGCGACCCGTTCGGGTTGGCGAGGGTTTTTTCGTGCCCGGACCGTGCATTCTCCTTACCCACGAGGCAGACAGATGACCAGCGCAACCTCGCGACCGGCTCCCGGAGAGTCGTCGTCGCCCCGCCCTGGACCGCGGCCGAAACCGGCCCCGCCGAGCGGCGCTCCCATCCGCGTGACCGGTGCCCAGTCCCTCGTCCGCTCGCTGGAGGCAGTGGGCTGCGAAGTGGTCTTCGGCATTCCCGGCGGCACGATCCTGCCTGCCTACGACCCCCTCCTCGACTCCACCAAGGTGCGCCACATCCTGGTCCGCCACGAGCAGGGCGCGGGCCACGCCGCCACCGGGTACGCCCAGGCCACCGGCAAGGTCGGCGTCTGCATGGCGACCTCGGGGCCGGGTGCGACGAACCTCGTCACGCCCCTCGCGGACGCCAACATGGACTCCGTCCCGGTGGTCGCCATCACCGGCCAGCAGTCCCGCCCGCTGATCGGCACCGACGCGTTCCAGGAAGCCGACATCTGCGGCATCACGATGCCGATCACCAAGCACAACTTCCTCGTCACCGACGCCGCGGACATCCCGCGCGCCATCGCCGAGGCGTTCCACCTGGCCGCCACCGGCCGACCCGGCCCCGTCCTGGTGGACATCCCCAAGGACGTGCTGCAGGAGATGACCTCGTTCTCCTGGCCGCCGGAGCTGCGCCTGCCCGGTTACCGGCCGACGACCCGGCCGCACGGCAAGCAGGTGCGCGAGGCCGCGAAGCTGATCGCCGCGGCCCGTCGCCCCGTCCTGTACGTCGGCGGCGGCGTGATCAAGGCCGAGGCGTCGGCCGAGCTGCTGGAGCTGGCCGAGTCCACCGGCATCCCGGTGGTGACCACGCTGATGGCGCGCGGCGCGTTCCCCGACTCGCACCCGCAGCACATGGGCATGCCCGGCATGCACGGCACGGTCGGCGCGGTCGCCGCGATGCAGAAGTCGGACCTGCTGATCGCGCTGGGCGCGCGGTTCGACGACCGGGTCACCGGCCAGCTGTCCACGTTCGCGCCGGACGCGCAGGTCGTGCACGCCGACATCGACCCGGCCGAGATCTCGAAGAACCGCCGCGCGGACGTGCCGATCGTGGGCGACTGCAAGGAGATCATCCGCGACCTGGTCGACGCGGTGCGCGCGGAGAAGGAGAACTCGGCCCGCACGGTCGACCTGGCGCCGTGGTGGGAGCAGCTCGACGCGCTGCGCGAGACGTTCCCGCTGGGCTACGACTGGCCCGAGGACGGCACGCTGTCCCCGCAGTTCGTGATCGAGCGGATCGGCCTGCTGACCCCGCCGGACACCCTGTTCACCGCGGGCGTCGGCCAGCACCAGATGTGGGCCGCGCAGTTCGTGAAGTACGAGCGCCCGCGCACGTGGATCAACTCCGGCGGCCTGGGCACGATGGGCTACGCGGTCCCCGCCGCGATGGGCGCGAAGGCCGGCGTGCCGGACGTCCAGGTGTGGGCGATCGACGGCGACGGCTGCTTCCAGATGACCAACCAGGAGCTGGCCACCTGCGCCATCGAGGGCATCCCGATCAAGGTCGCGGTCATCAACAACGGCAACCTGGGCATGGTCCGGCAGTGGCAGACGCTGTTCTACGGCGAGCGCTACTCCAGCACCGACCTGGGCACGCACAAGCACCGCATCCCCGACTTCAAGCTGCTCGCCGAGGCCTACGGCTGCGCCGGCCTGCGCGCGGAGTCGCGCGAGCAGGTCGACCCGGTCATCCAGCAGGCCATGGAGATCAACGACCGGCCGGTCGTCATCGACTTCGTGGTCGGCAAGGACGCCCAGGTGTGGCCCATGGTGGCCGCCGGCACCGGCAACAGCGAGATCATGGCCGCGCGTGGCATCCGCCCGCTGTTCGACGAGGACGAGTGACCCCTGATGACTAGGCACACCCTGAGCGTTCTGGTCGAGGACAAGCCCGGTGTCCTCGCCCGTGTGGCGGGTCTGTTCTCGCGGCGCGGCTTCAACATCGAGTCGCTGGCCGTCGGCCGCACCGAGCACCCGGACATCTCCCGGATGACCATCGTGGTGTCGGTCGAGGAGCTGCCGCTGGAGCAGGTCACCAAGCAGCTCAACAAGCTCATCAACGTCATCAAGATCGTCGAGCTCGAGCCCGCCGCGTCGGTCCAGCGGCAGCTCCTGCTCGTCAAGGTGCGCGCCGACGCGACGGTGCGCAGCCAGGTCCTCGAGACGGTGCAGCTCTTCCGCGCGAAGGTCGTCGACGTCTCCCCGGAGGCGGTCACCGTCGAGGCCACCGGCACGTCTGAGAAGCTCGACGCGCTGCTGCGGATGCTGGAGCCCTACGGGCTCCGCGAGATCGTCCAGTCCGGCATGGTCGCCATCGGCCGTGGCGCCCGCTCCATCACCGCGACCGCGGTGCGCTGATTTTCCAGTTCCGAGGAAGGAAGTACCACCAGTGAGCGTCGAGATCTTCTACGACGACGATGCCGACCTGAGCATCATCCAGGGGCGCAAGGTCGCGGTCATCGGCTACGGCAGCCAGGGTCACGCGCACGCGCTGAGCCTGCGCGACTCGGGCGTCGACGTCCGGATCGGCCTGCCCGAGGGCTCCAAGTCCCGCGCCAAGGCCGAGGAGGAGGGCCTGCCGGTCGGCACGCCCGCCGAGGTCTCCGCCGAGGCCGACCTGATCATGATCCTGGCGCCGGACACCGCGCAGCGGCACATCTACGCCAACGACATCGCGCCGAACCTGAAGGACGGCGACGCGGTCTTCTTCGGCCACGGCTTCAACATCCGCTACGGCCTGATCACCGTGCCGTCCAATGTGGATGTCGCGATGGTCGCGCCGAAGGGCCCCGGCCACCTGGTGCGCCGCCAGTTCGTCGACGGCAAGGGCGTGCCCGCGCTGATCGCGGTCGAGCAGGACGCCTCCGGCACCGCGCAGGCGTTGGCGCTGTCCTACGCCAAGGGCATCGGCGGCACGCGCGCGGGCGTCATCAAGACGACGTTCAAGGAGGAGACCGAGACCGACCTGTTCGGTGAGCAGGCCGTGCTCTGCGGTGGCACGTCCGCGCTGGTGCAGGCCGGTTTCGAGGTGCTGACCGAGGCCGGTTACGCGCCCGAGGTCGCCTACTTCGAGTGCCTGCACGAGCTGAAGCTCATCGTGGACCTCATGTACGAGGGCGGCATCGCCCGCATGCGGTACTCGATCTCCGACACCGCCGAGTTCGGCGACCTCACCCGCGGCCCGCGCGTCATCACGGCGGGGGTCAAGGAGGAGATGCGCAAGATCCTGGGCGAGATCCAGGACGGCACCTTCGCCACCGAGTGGGTGAACGAGGACGACGCCGGCCGCGGCAACTACAAGAAGTTGCAGCAGGAGGGCGAGCAGCACCCGATCGAGGAGGTCGGCAAGAAGCTGCGCGGCCTGATGTCCTGGGTCGACCGCCCCATCACCGAAACGGCGTAAGATCAGCGGTTTTTTCACCCGGGCCCGCGGTTTCGACCGCGGGCCCGGGTATACCTAGGCCCCATGACCGACAGCGCGCCCATCTACGACGACAAGGCCCACGTCCGGGGCAACCTCGACCTCGGCGGAGCCGAGTGGATCCGCAGCGACGAGGGCGCGGAGGACGAGGAGGAGCACGTCGAGATCGCGTTCGTCGAGCACACCGACGGCGTGACCTACACGGCGATGCGCAACTCCGCCCACCCCGACGGCCCGGTCCTGGTGTTCACCCCCGCCGAGTGGGAGGCCTTCATCCTCGGCGTCAAGGACGGCGAGTTCGACGAACCCTGGTGACGCGCCACCCGCGCTCCCAGCCTCCGAACCGCGCGCGTCCCGCGTTCCCGCCGCGCGTGTCGAACGTTCAGGACGGCCGTGCCGAACGTTCGCGTACCCCGAGTCCACCGTTCCCGTCGGCGGCGCGGTCGTGGTGCCCGCCGGTGGACGGGGTGTCGCAGGACACGTCGGTCCCGTGAAGGGCCCGGTGGCCCGCGGGCAAGTAGGGGCATGACGAGGACGACTGCGAGCGCGGCGGGGCCTGGCCCGGGGCCGCCGCTCGACGACGACCCGGACCTGTCGGGGCCGGATCCGGGAGCGGTGTTCGGGCGGCTCTTCGACGACCACGCCGGGTCGCTGCACGCCTACCTGGCCCGTCGGGTCGGGGACCAGACCGCCGACGACCTGGTGTCGGAGACGTTCCTGGTGGCGTTGCAGCAACGGCACACCTACGACCCGGAACGCGCCGGCGTGCGGCCGTGGTTGTACGGGATCGCCAGCAACCTGCTGCGGCGCCACGTGCGGCAGGAGGTCCGGGGCTGGCGCGCCAGGGCCCGGGTGGCGGGGTCGGAACGGGCGCAGGCGGAGTCGCCCGAGGTGCGCACGACCGAGCGGGTCACCGCGCAGCAGCGGATCCGGCGGCTGGCCGGTGCGCTGGCCGCGCTGGAACCGGGGGACCGGGACGTGCTGCTGCTGACGTCATGGGGTCACCTGAGCTCGACCGAGGTGGCCCAGGCCCTGGGCATCCCGGTGGGCACGGTCTACTCGCGCCTGCACCGGGTGCGTCGGTGGCTGCGATCACACGGTTCCGGTGCGACCGGTGGAGCGGAGGACGGCGATGCGTGAAGGGGATCGGGGCGGGGTCCGGCAGGTGTGGACCGAGGACGAGCTCGACCGCGCGCTGACCGGGCTGTACCTGGAGGTCGAGACCGATCAACGGGGTCTGGCCGGGGTGCGTGAGCACGTGGTGGCGGCGGCGGACGGCCAAGCCGGGCCGCGGCCGGGCCAGGTCGAGGCAGGGGAGGGAAGGCGGCGGCCGTTGCGCCGATGGTTGGCCGCGGCGGCCGCGGTCGCGGTGCTCGTGACCGCGGGCGTGCTCGCGCCGACGGTGTTGTTCTCCGACAGCACCGCCACGGCGCAAGCGCGGGAGGCGTTGACCAGCGCCGCCGACCTCGCCGCACGGGCCGAGGACCCGGTGCTGACCGACGGCCGGTACCGCTACGTGGCCACCCACGCCTGGTGGATGAGGACGACGGGCACGGAGGGCGAGAGCTTCTCCTTCCTCAACGAGAACGTCGTCGAGACCTGGATCCCCGCCGACCCGGGCGGGGAGTGGCTGCGGCGACGCGGGGAGACCGGCAACCGCAAGTGGGTCGTGGGCACCGAGGCCGAAGCCCGTGCGGCGGGGGCCGTCATCGAGGAGCTGCCGTGGCCGGAGCAGCGCGCCAAGGGCGGCGTCTTCACCGCGGGGGCCCCCGAGCACGGCAACTGGCAGTTCCCCGAGCCGGAGTTCCTCGCCGGCCTGCCCACCGACCCCGAGCGGCTGTACGAGCGGTTGCGCCAGGACAGCGGGGGCGGGAAGCGGTCGCTGGTCTACGCCGCCGACGCGTTGCGCACCGGTCTGCTGCCCGCCGCGGCCCGCGCGACCCTGCTGCGGGCGTTGACCCACCTGCCCGGACTGGACGTCACGGATGGCGCCGCCGACCTCGACGGCCGCCGGGGCGTGGCGCTGGGCATCTCCGAGGACGGGGAGCGCCAGGAGATCATCATCGACCCCGGCACGGGCGAGGTGATCGGGGAGCGCACGGTGTCCGACTCGATGTTCGCCGGCATCCCGAGGGGCACCGTCACCGGCTACTCCTCCACCACCACGGCGGTGGTCGACGGCATCGGGACCAAGCCGACCCGTTGATCCGGTGGCAGCCCGGTGGTGGGCGCGGACCCGAGCCCACCACCGGGCTGTCGTCGGTCGGTCGACGGCCGGGGCACCGGCGGACTTCGCCGAGGGGCGACCGCCCCGGCACCGGGCCCTCCCCGCGCGACCGGGGCGCTTCGCGGGACGCGCGTACCGTGTTCCAGCAGGTGAAACGGGGCACCCGGGTGTCAACCGCCGGGCGGGTGCTGACTATGCTCGTTAACAACCCGGACACATTGCCGTGGCCGGCCGGCGCGGGTGACGACCTGCTCGACGGCCCCGCGCTCCCCACCCGTTCACACCTCCGGGAGCGACGTCCGTGACCAAGCCCGTTGTCCTCATCGCCGAGAAGCTCGCACCGTCCGTTCTCGACGTCTTCGGTGATGGCATCGAGGTGCGCCACGTCGACGGCACCGACCGTCCCGCGCTGCTCGAAGCCGTCGCCGACGCCGACGCACTCCTGGTCCGCTCCGCCACCAAGGTGAACGCCGAGGTCTTCAAGGCCACCACCAAGCTGAAGGTCGTCGCCCGCGCGGGCGTCGGGCTCGACAACGTCGAGGTGCCCGCCGCCACCGAGCGCGGCGTCATGGTGGTCAACGCGCCCACCTCCAACATCGTCAGCGCCGCCGAGCACGCGGTCGCCCTGCTGCTCGCCACCGCGCGCCAGATCCCGGCCGCGCACGCCACGCTGCAGAACCACGAGTGGAAGCGCAGCAAGTTCAACGGCGTCGAGGTCCAGGGCAAGACCGTCGGCGTGGTGGGGCTGGGCAAGATCGGCCAGCTGTTCGCCGCGCGCATCGCGGCCTTCGGCACCGAGCTCATCGCCTACGACCCGTACGTCAGCGCCGCCCGCGCCGCGCAGCTCGGCATCGAGCTGGTGACGCTGGAGGAGCTGCTGGAGCGCGCCGACTTCATCTCCATCCACCTGCCGAAGACCCCGGAGACCAAGGGCCTGATCGGCGCCGAGCAGCTGGCCAAGGCCAAGCGCGGCGTGATCATCGTCAACGCCGCCCGCGGCGGTCTGGTCGACGAGGAGGCGCTGGCCGAGGCCGTGAAGGAGGGCCAGGTCGGCGGCGCGGGCATCGACGTGTTCTCCACCGAGCCCACCACCGAGAGCCCGCTGTTCGGCCTGCCGAACGTCGTCGTAACGCCGCACCTGGGCGCGTCGACGACGGAGGCGCAGGACCGGGCGGGCACGGACGTGGCCAAGTCGGTGCTGCTCGCGCTGGCCGGCGACTTCGTGCCGGACGCGGTGAACGTGCAGGGCGGCGGCGTGGTCGGCGAGGAGGTCCGCCCGTACCTGCCGCTGGTGCAGAAGCTGGGCACGGTGGTCGCGGCGCTGAGCGCGAAGGCCCCGACGAGCGTCACCGTCGAGGTGCGCGGCGAACTGTCCAACGAGGACGTCGCGGTGCTGCCGCTGGCCGCGCTGCGCGGCGTGTTCTCCAGCGTGGTCGAGGAGCAGGTCACCTTCGTCAACGCGCCCGCGCTGGCCACCTCGCTCGGCGTGAGCGTCGACCTGCTCAAGGAGCCGGAGAGCGCCAACCACCGCAGCCTGGTCACGGTGCGCGCGGTGCAGGCGGACGGCGCGGTCATCACGGTGTCCGGCACGCTCACGGGGCTGGACCAGGTCGAGAAGCTGGTCGGCATCAACGGCCGCGGCTTCGACCTGCGCGCCGAGGGCAACGTGCTGCTGCTGGAGTACCCGGACCGGCCGGGCGTGATGGGCGCGGTCGGCACGCTGCTCGGCGAGGCCGGCGTGAACGTCGAGGCCGCCCAGATCAGCCAGACCAAGGACGGCGCGGACGCGTTCATGCTGCTGCGCGTCGACCGCCCGGTGGACACCGCGGTGCTCGACCCGATCGGCGCGGCCGTCGGCGCGCGCACGGTGCGCTCGGTCAACTTCGAGTGATCGGCTAGTCCCCGAAACGGAGTAACGCCGCCGAGACCTGTCGATGTATATCGTCGCAGGTCTCGGCGGCGTCACAGTTAACCGTTAGTTGTCAAAACTGTGGTTGCCGTCACTCGTATGGGCTAACTGATCAGCTCGATCGAGCGATTAGGTTCCTCGCACGAGGTTGACCCGGTGCCGTAGAGGGCACGGCACCACGCGGGCAGTGCCCCCACTGGAGAAGACGCTGCCTGCCCGGTCGAATCCGACCTCGCTTGGGGCACGTTGTGAGCCGATCTCGCGTTTTCGCCAGATCTGCCGTACCGGTGTTGGCCGCGATGCTCGTCGCCGGGTCCACCGCCGGTACCGCACTGGCCGCGGAAGATCCACTGGCACCGTCCGTCGCGAACGCGCGCGGTCTGGATGCGGGCAAGTTGCAGTTGAAGGTGTCCGACCGGCTGACGGCCGCCAAGGGCAGGGTCACCGCGTTCGTGGAGTTGGAGGCCAAACCGGCCGTCGACGCGTTCGCCGAGCAGACCAGCCAGGGCGCCACGAAGCAGCAGGCCAAGGACGCCGCCAAGGCCACGAAGAACGACACCGGCCGGGTCACCGACGTCGTCGTCGACGCCTTGAAGGGCAAGGACTCCGCCACCAGGGAGCTGTTCCGCACCGCGAACGGCGTGCCCGGTGTGGTCGTGCAGGCCGACGCCGCGAAGGTGCGCGAGCTGGCCCAGCGCGCGGACGTGAAGTCCGTGCGCACCGTGGTGCCGAAGAAGCGCCAGAACTCCAGCGCCGTGCAGCTGACGAACACGCTCAAGGCGTGGCAGGAGTACGGCAAGCTCGGTGACGACACCCGCGTCGGCATCATCGACACGGGCATCGACTACACCCACAGCGACTTCGCGGGCCCCGGCACCATCGAGGCGTTCCAGGCGATCGACGAGACCAAGGTCGACGCCTCGTACTTCCCGACCGCCAAGGTGGTCGGCGGCTACGACTTCGTGGGCAACGCCTACGACGGCGAGAGCGACGACCCGGCGATCAACACCCCGAAGCCGGACCCGAACCCGCTCGACTGCAACGGCCACGGCTCGCACGTCGCCGGCACCGCCGCGGGCTTCGGCGTCAACGCCGACGGCTCCACCTTCAAGGGTGACTACACCAAGCTCACCCCCGAGGCGCTGGACGCGATGCGCATCGGCCCCGGCACCGCGCCGAAGGCCCTGCTGTTCGCGCTGAAGGTGTTCGGCTGCGAGGGTTCGACCAACGTCACCGCGCAGGCCCTGGACTGGGCGCTCGACCCCGACGGCGACGGCGACTTCTCCGACCACCTCGACGTGGTCAACCTGTCGCTCGGCTCGGACTACGGCGCGCCGGACGACCCGGACAGCCTGTTCGTGCGCAAGCTCAACGCCTCCGGCGTGCTGACCGTGTTCTCCGCGGGCAACGGCGGCGACCTGTACGACATCGGCGGCTCGCCGGGCAGCACCCCCGAGGCGCTGACCGTGGCCAGCACCCGTGACGCGTACGTGCTGCGCGACGCGGTCGAGGTCACCGCGCCCGCCGGCTCCGCCGGGTCGAAGCCCGGCCAGTACAGCGTGGCCTACAACTACGAGGGCGCGAACGTCAGCGGCTCCGTCGTGGCGATGAGCGACGCGGCCAACAAGGACGGCTGCCTGCCGTTCTCGGCCGCGGACAAGGCCGCCGTCGCGGGCAAGATGGTGTGGCTCGAGTGGGACGACAACGACGCCACGCGTCGCTGCGGCTCGGTCGGCCGGAGCAACAACGCCACCGCCGCGGGCGCCATCGGCGCGCTGTTCACCTCGAACCTGGAGCACTTCAACGCGGGCATCTCCGGCAACGCGGCGATCCCGGTGTTCCAGCTGACCGGCTCGGCGACCGCGGCGCTGCGCCCGGCGCTGGCCGCGGGCACGCTGGCCGTCCGCCAGTCGGGCGACCTGCGCACCTCGCTGCCCACCTACGACCAGTCCATCAGCGACACCCCGAGCTCGTTCACCTCGCGTGGCGTGCGCGGCCCGGTCGTGAAGCCGGACGTGGCCGCGCCCGGCGACTCCATCGCCTCCGCGCTGGTCGGCTCGGGCAACAAGACGATGGTCAACTCGGGCACGTCGATGGCCGCGCCGCACATCGCCGGCATCGCCGCGCTCGTGCGCCAGGTCCACCCGGACTGGACGACCGAAGAGGTCAAGGCCGCCGTCATGAACACCGCGGGCCACGACGTGAAGGCCGACGGCAAGACCTACGCGCCCAACCGCGTCGGCGCCGGCCGCGTCGACGGCAAGGCCGCGGTCGAGAACCAGGTCCTCGCGTACGTGCAGGACAACCCGGGCTCGGTGTCGGCGTCGTTCGGCACGGTCGAGGTGGCCGCGCCGGTCAGCCTCACCAAGACCATCAAGGTGGTCAACAAGTCCACCAAGTGGGTCGACTACACCGTGGGCTACGAGGCGCTGACCCAGATCCCGGGCGTGCGCTACGAGCTGTCCGCGAACACCGTGCGGCTCAGCCCGCGCGGCATCGCCCGGATCACCGTGACGCTGAAGATCGACGACCCGGCGGCGCTGCGCAAGACCGCGGACCCGACGATCGAGGCGAACCACCTCGACGTGCCGCGCCACTACCTGGCCGACGCGTCGGGCCGGGTCGTGCTCACGCCGAAGTCCGGCTCCGCGGTGTCCCTGCGGGTGCCGGTGTACTCCGCGCCGAAGCCGGTGGCGGACATCGCCGTGGCCAACGGCGTGCGGGTCAACGGCAAGGGCCAGGGCGTGCTGAACCTGACCGGCCGGGGCGTCGACCAGGGCGCCTACCGGTCCCTGGTGAGCGTGCTGGAGCTGCAGGCGTCCTCGCCGCAGCTGCCCGAGTGCCGCCGCAACGTCACCGACAACTGCGTGCTGAACGACACCGCCAAGGGCGGCGACCTGCGGCACGTGGGCGTGGCCTCGACCGCGCCGCTGGCCAAGGCGCAGGGCAGGCCGCAGGACGCGATGCTCGCGTTCGGCCTCTCCACCTGGGGCAACTGGTACAACCTGGGCAGCAACACCATCCCGTTCGTCGACGTCGACACCAACGGTGACGGCACGTTCGACTACGAGGTCTACGCGACCAAGCTGACCGACACCGACCTGCTGGTCGCGGCCACGGTGGACCTGAACACGGGCGCCACGGTCGACCTCCAGGGCGTCAACGGCCAGTTCGGCGACGTCGACACCAACGTGTTCGACACGAACGTGGTGGTCCTGCCCGTGCTGCTGTCGGCGCTGGGCATCGACGCCTCGGCGGACACGTCGCGGATCAGCTACCAGGTCGGCGTGGCCGGGTACTACGTGGCCCCGGGCTCGTCCAACGGCCTGGTCGACGCGATCGCGAGCCCGCTGTCGTTCGACCCGCTCAAGCCGGGCCTGTGGGTGCAGGGCGGTGGCGACCCCGCGCTGTCCTACCTGGCGCGTCCGGCCACCGCGCTGGTGGTCAACCACGACGCCGAGGCCGCGGCGGCCGACGGCGCGGACAGCCTGCTGGTCCTGCACCACCACAACGCCTCGGGTGACAAGGCGGACGTGGTGAAGGTGCGGGCGAGGTCGACGGTCGGCGTGGCCGTCCGCCCAGTGGCCTGATCGTCGTGCACCGCTCTGGCCGGTCGGGGGTTGCCCCGGCCGGCCAGAGCCGTTTAAGCGCATCGGGTGACGCCCGAACGGGTGCACTGGACCGTTCGGGTGTCCCGCAGTCCGGGAGACATGACCACGGAGGGGTGTTCCGAGTGCGGTTTCACGGCCTCGGACCGGTAGCCTTTCGCAATGGAAACTAGTCCCGTGCAATGGGACTGATACCTGGGAGGTGTGTGGATGCGGCTCGCAGTGATCCCAGGAGACGGGATCGGGCCCGAGGTCGTCGCCGAGGCCCTGAAGGTGCTCGGTGAGGTCGTTCCAGCGGCTGAGATCACCCGCTACGACCTCGGCGCGGCGCGCTGGCACGCCACAGGTGAGTTGCTGCCGGAGTCCGTGCTCGGGGAACTCCGCCAGCACGACGCGATCCTGCTCGGCGCCGTGGGCGACCCGTCGGTGCCGAGCGGAATCCTGGAACGCGGCCTGTTGCTGCGGCTCCGGTTCGAGCTCGACCACCACGTGAACCTGCGCCCGGCCCGGCTCTACCCCGGTGTGCGCAGCCCGATCGCCGACCCGCCCGAGATCGACATGGTGGTGGTGCGCGAGGGCACGGAGGGGCTGTACGCCGGCAACGGCGGCCTCCTGCGCAAGGACACGCCGCACGAGATCGCGACCGAGGTGTCGATCAACACGTCGTTCGGCGTGGAGCGGGTGGTGCGCGACGCGTTCGCCCGTGCCGCGAACCGGCCGCGCAAGCACCTCACGCTCGTGCACAAGACCAACGTGCTCACGCACGCCGGGTCGTTGTGGTCGCGCGTGGTGGAGGAGGTGTCGTTGCAGCACCCCGACGTGACGGTGGCCTACCAGCACGTGGACGCGGCGACGATCCACCTGGTCACCGACCCGGGCCGGTACGACGTGATCGTGACGGACAACCTGTTCGGCGACATCCTGACCGACCTGGCGGCGGCCGTGACCGGCGGCATCGGGCTGGCGGCGTCGGGCAACCTCGACGTGACCAGGCGCAACCCGAGCATGTTCGAGCCGGTGCACGGCAGCGCGCCGGACATCGCCGGGCAGGGCATCGCCGACCCGACGGCCGCGGTGCTGTCGGTGGCGCTGATGCTCGACCACCTGGGCGAGTCGGAGGCGGCGCGGCGGATCGAGGCGTCGGTGGCGTTCGACCTGGCCACCCGCGACCACTCGTCGCCGGGCGCGACCTACGCGGTGGGCGACCGCCTGGCCGCCCTGGTCTCCTCGAACGTGAGGACGGCCTAGCCGCGAGCGCACTACGTGATCAGGGCCACCACGGCGACGTCGTGGTGGCCCTGACCGCGTCACGGGCCGTAGGGTCGCCGGAGCCGCCCGTGGGGGAAGTCCGGTCGAATTCCGGCGCTGACCCGCAACGGTAGGCCGGACGTCGTGCTGCACGACGTCCGGCGAGCCCGATCACCCGTGGGCGGTGGGAAGAAGCTCCAACTCCTGCCGTGGTCTGCGGGACGGGTGCGCCGGCCTGCCGCGAGCGGGTGCGGGTGGCCGGTCTGGGCCACCCGTCCGAAAGGCGACCGGTGACCTCCACCAGCAACCGGGGCAACACCGACCACACCCCGCCGCCGACACCGCCCACCCCGCCGGCACCGGGCACCGCGCCGACCCGCCGCCGCCCACCGACGACGAGCACCCCGTCGGCGCCGCGTCGGCCGCCCACCGGGGGCCTGTGCCTGGTCCTCGCCGCCGTCCTCGCCGCCTCGGTCGTCGCCGGCGTCGCGCTCGGACCGGTGAGCATCCCGTTCGGCGACGTCCTGCGCTTCCTCGCCGCCGCGCTCACCGGCGGCACGATCGACGCCGCCGAAGCGGGCCCCTACCGGATCGTCTGGGACATCCGCCTGCCCCGCGTCCTGCTCGCCGCCGTCGTCGGCGCGGGCCTGTCCGTGGTCGGCGTCGCCATCCAGGCCATGGTCCGCAACGCCCTGGCCGACCCGTACGTGCTGGGCATCTCCTCCGGCGCGAGCGTCGGCGCCACCGCCGTCGTGACCACGGGCCTGTTCGCCTCGCTCGGCATCTACGCCCTGTCCACGGCCGCGTTCCTCGCCGCGCTCGCCGCGATGGCCCTGGTCTACGTGGTCGCCGGCCGCGACCTCGCCCCGCTGCGCCTGGTCCTCACCGGCACCGCCCTGGCCTACGGCTTCTCCGCCGTCGCCATGCTGCTGGTCTTCCAGTCGCCACGCGGCGAGGCCGCGCGCGCCGCGATGTTCTGGCTGCTGGGCAGCCTCGGCGGCGTCACGTGGGGTTCGCTGCCCGTCGCCGCGGCGGTCGTGCTGGCCGGCGTCGCCTACCTCCGGACCCGCGCCAAGCACCTCAACGCCCTCTCCATGGGCGACGAGACCGCCACCACCCTCGGCATCGACGTCTCCCGCACCCGCAAGGCGCTGTTCGGCGTCACGGCCGCCATGACCGGCGTGCTGGTCGCGGTCAGCGGCGCGGTCGGGTTCGTCGGCCTCATGCTGCCGCACCTGGTCCGCCTCACGGTCGGCGCGGACCACCGCAAGGTGCTCGCCGTCGCACCGCTCGCGGGCGCGTGCTTCCTGATCTGGGTGGACGTCGCCGCACGCCTGCTCGCCGCGCCCGAGGAGCTGCCGCTGGGCGTCATCACGGCCGCGCTGGGCGTGCCGTGCTTCATCCTGCTGATGCGCCGCCGCGGCTACGTGTTCGGCGGCCGCTGATGGACGTCCGGCTCGAAGACCTCACCGTCACCGACATCCTGCACGGCGTCGACCTGCACGCCCCGGAGCACGAGGTGCACGGCATCGTCGGACCCAACGGCAGCGGCAAGTCCACCGCGCTGCGCTGCGTGTACCGGGCGCTCGCGCCGTCCGGGGGAGTGGTCCGCCTCGGCGGCCGGGACGTCGCCGCGATGAAGGTCCGCGACACCGCCGAGCACCTCGCCGCGCTCACCCAGGACAGCCACGTCGAGTTCGACTTCACCGTCACCGAGGTCGTCGCGATGGGACGCCTCCCGCACCGCGGCACGCCCGAGCACGACGACGAAGTGGTGGCCGGAGCACTGTCCCGCGTGGACGCCTCGCACCTCGCCCACCGGGGCTTCCTCAGCCTGTCCGGCGGCGAGCGCCAGCGCGTCCTCATCGCACGCGCCCTCGCCCAGCAGCCGAAGGTGCTGGTCCTGGACGAGCCCACCAACCACCTCGACATCAGCCACCAGCTCGCCGTCCTGTCGCTGGTCCGGAGCCTGCACGTGACCGTCCTCGCGGTCCTGCACGACCTCAACCTCGCCGCCGCCTACTGCGACCGCCTGCACGTGCTCGACCACGGCCGCGTGGTGCGCAGCGGCACACCGGACGAAGTGCTCACCCCCGAGGTGCTGCGCGAGGTCTTCGACGTCCGGGCGCACGTCGTCCGCCACCCCACCAGCGGCGCGCCCCAACTGCTGTTCGAACACTAGGGAGCCCACCGAAGTGAAGAAGCTCGTCGCCCTCGCCCTCCTCCTCACGACGGGCTGCGGCGCGCAGATCGCGCCCACCGCCGCCACCGACAGGGTCACCGTCACCAACTGCGGCCAGGAGGTCTCGTACGCGAAACCGTCCCGTGTGGTCACCAACGACACCGGCATCGCCGAGCTCATGTTCGCGCTCGGCCTCGGCGACCGGATGGCCGGTTACGTGATCGGCGGCGGCCAGGCGCGCGACGTCGCCTCCTCACCGTGGAAGGCGGACTTCGACCGCGTGCCCAACCTCGGCGAGCAGATCACCAAGGAACTCGTCCAGGGCGCCAAGGCGGACTTCGTGTTCGCGGGCTGGAACTACGGCTTCTCCGAGGCGACCGGCTTCACCCCGGACGCCCTAGCCGACCTCGGCATCGCCACCTACCAGCTCACCGAGGCGTGCCGCAACGGCGTCGGCAAGCAGCGCGGCATCATGCCGCCGCTGGACGCCCTCTACACCGACCTGCGCAACCTGGGCCGCGTGTTCGGCGTGGAGCGGAAGGCCGAGGACCTGATCGCGGGCTACCGCGAGCAGGTGCGGGACGCCGAGCAGCTGGTCGGGCAGCACCGGCCGAAGGTCTTCCTCTACGACAGCGGCCTCGACCAGCCGTTCACCTCCGGCCGCAACGCCGCGCCGCACGACATCATCGGCAAGGCCGGCGGCGACAACGTCTTCGGCGACCTCGACGACAGCTGGACCACGGTCGGCTGGGAGGCCGTCGTCGACCGCGCGCCGGACGTCGTGCTGATCAACGACTACGCCGACGGCGAGGCGACGACACCGGACGAGAAGCGGGCGTTCCTGGAGTCCTACCCGCCGCTCGCCGACGTGCCCGCCATCAAGGCGAAGCGGTTCTTCGTGCTGCCGTACGCGGCCCTGGTGGAAAGCCCGCGCAACCCGGCCGCCATCGCCGCGTTCGCGAGGTTCCTGGCCGATAGCTACCACCCATAGTGTGGGACAACCCGTCCGTGGCTTGGTATCCGCGGACGGGTTGTGGCACCATCGGCCCGTGGCTCTCCACACCGTGATCATTATTTCTGAGCGCGTCGGGTAGTGCTTCCTCGAAGCACCCGGCGCGCCGACCTCTCGCATCCTGCGGGGGGTCTTTTTGTTTTCCAAGATCTCTAGGAGCCCTCTCGTGACCCCCCTCGGCGATTCATTCCACGTCTTCGACACGACCCTGCGGGACGGTGCCCAGCGCGAGGGCATCTCCTACTCGGTCAACGACAAGCTGGCCGTCGCCCGCCTGCTCGACTCGCTCGGCGTCGGCTTCATCGAGGGTGGCTGGCCGGGCGCCATGCCGAAGGACACGGAGTTCTTCGCCCGGGCGGCGGAGGGGGAGCTCACGCTCAAGCACGCGCAGCTCGTCGCGTTCGGCTCGACCCGCAAGGCGGGCGTCAAGGTCGAGCAGGACGCGCAGGTCAGGGCCCTGCTGGAGGCCCGGACGCCGGTCGTGACGCTGGTCGCCAAGTCCGACCGCAGGCACATCGAACGGGCCCTGCGCACGGACGTGGCGGAGAACTGCGCGATGGTCCGCGACACCGTCGCGTTCCTGGTGAACGAGGGCCGCCGGGTCTTCGTCGACGCCGAGCACTTCTTCGACGGCTTCGCCTACGACCCCGACACCGCGCTGCGCGTGCTGGAGTCCGCAGTGGAGGGTGGCGCGGACGTCGTCGTGCTGTGCGACACCAACGGCGGCCGGCTGCCCCTCGGCCTGGCCGAGACCGTCGCCGACGTCATCGCCCGGACGGGCTTCCGGGTCGGCATCCACTGCCAGGACGACACGTCCTGCGCGGTGGCCAACACGGTCGCCGCGGTGCAGGCGGGGGCGACCCACGTCCAGTGCACCGCGAACGGCTACGGCGAGCGAGCGGGCAACGCGGACCTGTTCGCCGTCGTCGGGAACCTCGTGACCAAGCTCGGCCTGCAGGTGCTACCGCACGAGTCGCTGGCCGAGCTCACCCGGGTCTCCCATGCGCTGGCCGAGATCGCGAACATCGCACCCGACACCCACCAGGCCTACGTCGGGTCGTCGGCCTTCGCCCACAAGGCGGGGCTGCACGCGAGCGCGATCAAGGTGGATCCGGAGCTGTACAACCACATCGATCCGGACACCGTCGGCAACGACATGCGGGTGCTGGTCACCGAGATGGCGGGTCGGGCCAGTCTCGAGCTCAAGGGACGTGAGCTCGGGATCGACCTGACCCGCCGGCCCGAGGCGCTCACCAACGTGGTGCGCAAGGTGAAGGAGCTGGAGGCGGGCGGCTGGTCGTTCGAGGCCGCCGACGCCTCCCTGGAACTGCTCCTCAAGGCCGAGCTGTCCGATCTGGACGCGCCACCGTTCGTGCTGGAGTCGTACCGCGTGGTGCTCGACCACCACCAGGACGGCTCGATCGTGTCCGAGGCCACGGTCAAGGTGCACGTGGCGGGCGAGCGCGTCATCGCCACCGCCGAGGGCAACGGCCCGGTGCACGCGCTGGACGCCGCGTTGCGCAAGGCGCTCCTGCCCCACCTGTCGTGGTTGGACGCGGTGGAGCTGAACGACTACAAGGTGCGCATCCTGACCGATCAGCACGGCACCGACGCCGTCACCCGCGTCCTCGTGGAGTCCACCGACGGCGAGCGCGAGTGGACCACCGTGGGCGTGCACGGCAACATCGTCGAGGCCAGCTGGCTCGCCCTGTGCGACGCGCTCGTGCACAAGGCGCTGCGGGTCAGCCCGTCACGAGCGTGAGGCGCTCGGCGGCCAGGACGCGGTTGAGCGGCTCGAAGTAGGACGAGCCGCCGACCGAGCAGTTGCCGCTGCCGCCCAGCGAGTGGCCCTGGGCCTGCGAGCCGGTGAAGATCGGGGCCCACTGGTCGCCGGGCTCGGTGCACACGTTCGTCCGCGTCAGCCCGTAGACGACCCCTTCCGGGTAGTTGACCGTGACGTTCTTGGCCTGCACGGTGCCGCACCGCAGCCCGGTGGTGCGGCCCGCCGCGCACACCGACCCGCCGACCGGCGTCTCCGCCGAGCCGGTGATGACACCGGTGCGCCCGGCGATGGTGGGCCGCTGGACCCAGGCGGCGGTGTTCGTGATCCGGACGATCGCGTAGGTCGTCCGGACCGCGACCACCGGACCTATGTCCACCATGTTGGGCCCGCGGACGACCGTGCCGACGATCCCGCACGACGGCGGCACGATCAGGAAGCCGCGGGCGTTGAAGCCGTTGGCGCAGCGCCCGCCGTTGTACGCGTAGAGGGGCGTGCCCGCTTCCAGCGGGGTCGGCAGGGCGGCGGTGGTCGCGGCGGCCGGCGCGGCGGCGGCGACGAGCAGGGTGAGCACGAGCAGCAGGGTTCGCATCCCTCCGACGCTAGGCACGCACGGTGGGGATTCAAGCCGCCGGTTAGGGTGATCTCCGTGCGCATTGCCCGTATCGCCCAACCCGACGGCCTGGCCTTCGCCGCGATCGAAGGCGACGGCGACGACCTCACCGCGGTCGAGATCGCCGACGACCCCTTCGCCAACCCCACGTTCACCGGTCGCCGCTGGCCGCTGGCCGACGTCCGCCTGCTGGCGCCGTTCCTGCCGCCCAAGATCGTGGCGATCGGCCGCAACTACGCCGAGCACGCCGCCGAGCTGGGCAACGAGGTGCCCGCGGAACCGCTGATGTTCCTCAAGCCCAACACCGCGGTGATCGGGCCGAACGCGGACATCAAGCTGCCCGCGGTGTCCGAGCGGGTCGACTTCGAGGGCGAGCTGGCCGTCGTCGTCGGCGTCGGCGGCCGGGACATCCCCGCCTCACGGGCCCGCCAGTCGATCCTCGGCTACACGATCGCCAACGACGTCACCGCGCGCGACCTGCAGAAGACCGACGGCCAGTGGACGCGGGCCAAGGGCTTCGACACGTTCTGCCCGCTGGGCCCGTGGGTGGAGACCGAGTTCGACCCGTCCGACGTGGCCATCCGCACCGAGGTGGACGGCGTGGTCAAGCAGGACTCGCGCACCTCGCTGCTGCTGCACGACATCCCCGAGCTGATCGAGTACATCTCCTCGGTGATGACCCTGCGACCGCTGGACGTGATCCTCACCGGCACCCCCGCCGGCGTCGGCCCGCTGACCGCTGGCCAGACCGTCTCGGTGACCGTCGAGGGCCTCGGCACGCTGACGAACACCGTCACCAACCGCTGAAGCTCAGCTGCGCTCGATGCGCTCGGGCGCGCGCCGTGCGAACCGCGGCGCGTGCTCGGGCCGCAGCCCGATCGCCACCAGGTAGGCGGGCACGCCCTGCAGCCGCGGGAACCGCCCCATCAGCCGGACCGGCAGCGGCGGCCGCCCCGGCGCGGCGCTCGACGTGCCGGTGAGCGTCGGCTTGAGGAACGAGTCCTGGATCCGCCGCTGGATCGCCTGGGTCACCGCCGTGGGCAGCCACCGCCTGCGCCGCACCTTCGCCAGCACCTTCGGGTCCAGCCGGCCGCGGCGCAGCGGCGCGGCGACGAGCGTCGCGGCGGCCACCGCGTCCTGCACGGCCAGGTTGATGCCGACGCCGCCGATGGGCGACATGGCGTGCGCCGCGTCACCGATGCACAGCGCGCCGTCGGCGTGCCAGCGCCGCAGGCGGTCGAGCTTCACGTCCAGCAGCTTCACGTCGTCCAGCGACTCGACGGTCTCCATCCGCTCCGCCAGCCACGGCACCAGCTCCACCACCCGCTGCCGGAACGCGGCGATCCCCTCCGCCCGCAGCAGCTCGTCGGTGCCCTTGCGGATGAGGTACGCGCACTGGAAGTAGTCGCCCCGGGGGATCAGCACCATGGCCTGGCCCTGCGTGAACCGGCCGGTGGCGCCGCTGAGCTCGCCGGGGTCGCGCGGCAGCCGGAACCACCACACGTCCATCGGCGCGCCGAACTCGTGCACCGGCAGCCCGAGCTGCTCCCGCACCAGCGAACGCCGTCCGTCGGCCGCGATGACCAGGTCGGCCGCCAGCTCGCCGGTCTCGCCGCCCGGCGTGCGGTAGCGGACGCCGGTCACCTTGCCGCCGCTCCTGAGCAGCCCGGTGAACTCGGTGTTCATCCGCAGCGCGAACGTCGGCTCGCGCTTGCCCGCGTCGGCGAGCAGGTCCAGGAAGTCCCACTGCGGCACGAACGCAATGTGCTTGTGCCGCCCGGGCAGCCGGGTGAGGTCGCCCATCGTCTGCGGGCCGCTGTCCAGCAGCACCTGCACCTTGTCCACGAGCTGGTGCGGCACCTCGGCGAACGACGGCCCCAGGCCCAGCTCGTCCAGCAGCGTCAACGTCGACGCGTGCACCGTGTCGCCGCGGAAGTCGCGCAGGAAGTCGCCGTGCTTCTCCAGCACCGTCACCTCGACACCGGCCCTGGCCAGCAACAACCCGGCCACCATGCCCGCCGGGCCGCCCCCGACGACCACGACACCAGTCCTCTCCATGATCCACCCCTCTGCTTTTCAACACTGGTTGAATAAGTTCAGGATGCTCCTGCGCGGCGTCGCGGTCAAGCCCGATACGCTGATCGGGTCATGAGCGCATCAGCAGCATCTCCAGAGGTCCGCGTCCGCTTCTGCCCGTCGCCGACCGGCACGCCCCACGTGGGGCTCATCCGCACCGCCCTGTTCAACTGGGCGTACGCCCGCCACACCGGCGGCTCCGTGGTGTTCCGGATCGAGGACACCGACGCGGCCCGCGACTCCGAGGAGTCGTACCTCTCGCTGCTGGAAGCCATGCGCTGGCTGGGCCTGGACTGGGACGAGGGCCCCGAGATCGGCGGCCCGCACGCGCCCTACCGGCAGAGCCAGCGGCGCGACCTCTACGACGACATCGCCAAGCGCCTGTTCGAGGCGGGCGAGCTGTACGAGTCGTTCTCCACGGCCGAGGAGATCGAGGCCCGGCGCAAGGCCGCGGGCCAGGACCCCAAGCTGGGCTACGACGGCCACGACCGCGGCCTGACCGAGGAGCAGCGGGCCGCGTTCCGCGCCGAGGGCCGTCAGCCGGTGCTGCGCCTGAAGATGCCCGACGAGGACATCACGTGGGACGACCTGGTGCGCGGTGAGATCACGTTCAAGGCGGGCAGCACGCCCGACCCGGTGCTCGTGCGCGCCAACGGCGACCCGCTGTACCCGTTCGTGAACCCGGTCGACGACGCCCTGATGGGCATCACGCACGTGCTGCGCGGCGAGGACCTGCTCCCGTCGACCCCCCGCCAGATCGCGCTGTACCGGGCGTTGACCCGGATCGGCGTCACCACGTTCACGCCGCGGTTCGGGCACCTGCCGTACGTGATGGGCGAGGGCAACAAGAAGCTGTCCAAGCGCGACCCGCAGTCGAACCTGTTCCTCTACCGCGACCGCGGTTTCCTGCCCGAGGGCCTGCTGAACTACCTCGCGCTGCTCGGCTGGTCCATCGCCGACGACCGCGACATCTTCAGCGTGGCCGAGCTGGTCGAGGCGTTCGAGCTGGAGAAGGTCAGCCTCAACCCGGCCCGCTTCGACCTGAAGAAGGCCGAGGCGATCAACGCCACGCACCTGCGCGCGCTGCCGGTCGAGGACTTCGTCAGCCGCGTGCTGCCCTACCTGGTCAAGGACGGCGTGCTGCCCGCCGAGCCGACGCCCGAGCAGGTCGCCCTGCTGTCGGGCGTCGCGCCGCTGGTGCAGGAGCGGCTCGTGGTGCTGTCCGAGGCGTCCGGGATGGTGCGGTTCCTGTTCGCCGCGGAGGAGGACTTCGCGCCCGAGGAGGACTCGGCGGCCAAGGCCCTCGGCCCGGACGCCCGGCCCGTGCTCGAGGCGAGCATCGCCGCCCTGGAATCGGTTCCGGAGTGGACGACGGCCGCCGTCGAGGAGGCGCTGAAGGTGTCGCTTGTGGACGGATTGGGCCTCAAACCGCGCAAGGCCTACGCGCCGGTGCGGGTCGCCGTGACGGGCCGTACCGTCTCGCCACCACTCTACGAATCCATGGAACTACTGGGTCGGAGTCGCTCGATCGGGCGATTGCGCCGCGCGCTCGGGGCAATCTGACTGGTTCGTTCGGGCGGTTCAGGGGTGCTTGACCGTGCAAGAACCCATAGATATCACCTCTCTGGTCGAGTCGGACGAGGGGTGACCGCACCTAGCCTCACGGGGTGACAACCGCAGCCCCGACTTTCACCCCTCGGAGAACCGGCGAGATCCGGGCCGTGTGCCTCGACGTCGACGACACCCTCGTCGACTACAGCACCTCGTCCCGGGCCGCCCTGGCCGCGATGGTCGGCAACGCCGACGCCTGGCCGCTGTGGCAGCGCATCACGGACGAGCACTGCGAACGCCTCCTCGCCGGCGAGCTCGAGTACGAGACGATGCGCAACATCCGCACCCGCGCCTTCTTCGCGGCCCTGGGCGAGGAGTTGGACCAGGACGAGGCGACCCGCCGGGAACTGCTGCGGCAGGAAGTCCTCGCGTCCGGCTGGCGGCTGTTCCCCGACGTCGTGCCGTGCCTGGAGTGGCTGCGGGCCACCGGTCTGCCCATGGCGGCCGTGAGCAACGCCTCAGGGCGCCACCAGCGGGTGAAGATCGCCTCGCTGGGGCTCGCGCAGTACTTCGACACGGTCCTCATCGCCGGCGAGGTCGGCGCGGCGAAACCGGACCGGGTGATCTTCGACACCGCGTGCGCGGACCTGGGCGTCGACCTGGGTGACACGGTGCACATCGGCGACCGCCTGCACGCCGACGCGATCGGCGCCCGCGACGCCGGCATGAAGGGCGTGTGGCTGAACCGCCAGGGCCCGCGCGAAGGCGCGCTGCCCGCCGGCATCGCCGCCATCAGCAGCCTCGCTGAGCTGCCGGAACTCCTCGTCTGCGAGCTCTCGACCGCCTCGGCGTGACCCCGATTTCCGTTCCGCCGGGTACGTGGTCTAGTATTCCTCCCGGCGGAACGGAGAGGCCCCCCAAAGGTCAACGGAGTCAAGACCGACGGGGAGTCGAACCGGGAAACCAATGGGGTATGGTGTAATTGGCAGCACGACTGATTCTGGTTCAGTTAGTCTAGGTTCGAGTCCTGGTACCCCAGCTGCGAAGTGGCAAATCGAGTGTGGTAAGCTACTCGCAACGCAGGACAGCAAGACATGATAAAGTGAATATCGAAAGTTCCTGGCCCCGTCGTCTAGCGGCCTAGGACGCCGCCCTCTCAAGGCGGTAGCGTGGGTTCGAATCCCATCGGGGCTACAGATCAGGGAGATCCCTGTTTCGCTGACGCGAAACGGGGATCTTTCGCATTTACACCGGGGTGCGACCCCCGGACCCCGCGCAGGAGGGCTTCGCCCCCTGCACCCCCGGCGTCGGTTGGTGCCGTGTTCGGGGTCGGAGGGCCGCCGGCGGTTGGCAGCGGTGGTGAGTTGGATTCGTGCCCACGGCGCCGGCACTCGGTGAGTTGGGTGCCCCCGCCTGGTGCTGGTGGCGGGGGCGGTCCGAGGACTGGTGAGCGGGCCGGGCCCGGCTGCTGGGCAGAGCTGCGGGTGGCCGGTGGGCGGGAGCCCGATCAGTGCGAGCCAGGCTGTCAGAGGCGCGATTGGAGGGCTTCGGCGGCGGCCAGGAGGTCGGCGGCCCAGCGGGCGCCCGGGCGGCGGCCCATGCGGTCGATGGGGCCCGAAACCGAGACCGCGGCGACGACCGTGCCCGTGCTGTCGCGGACCGGGGCGGAAACCGAGGCTACGCCCGGTTCGCGTTCCGCTACCGATTGCGCCCAGCCGCGGCGGCGGACTTCCAACAATGTGCGCTCGCCGTAAACGGCGTCGGCGAGAACGGAACGTTGAGTTCCGGGATCGGCCCACGCCGCCAATACCTTCGCGCCGGATCCCGCCGTCATCGGCAATCGCGCGCCGATCGGCACGGTGTCGCGCAAACCACTCGGTGGTTCCGCGGAGGACACGCAGATCCGCTGCATCCCGTCCCGCCGGTACAACTGGACGCTCTCGCCCGTGATGTCGCGCAACCTCGGCAACACCGAGGACGCCGCGTCGAGCAGCGGGTCGGTGGCCCCGCCCGCCAACTCCGCCAGTGCCGCGCCCGGGCGCCAGCGGCCGTCGGAACCCCGTCGCAGCAACCGGTGCACCTCGAGCCCGACCGCCAACCTGTGCGCGGTAGCCCTCGGCAAGCCCGTCCGGTTGCACAACTCGGCGAGCCCACACGGATCCTTTGCGACGGCGTTCAAGACGGCCACTGCCTTGTCGAGCACGCCGATCCCGCTATGCTGTCCCACAAGCCGATACTAACTTCCCACTGTCTGGGAAGTCCAGATCTATCGACTGTCCAGATCTTGGGAGAGTTGCGATGAGCCGCACGCTCGCGGAGAAGGTGTGGGAAGCACACGTCGTGCGCCACGGCAGTGGCGCGGAGCCGGACCTGCTCTACATCGACCTCCACCTGCTGCATGAAGTGACCAGCCCGCAGGCGTTCGACGGCCTGCGCCTGGCGGGGCGAGGGCTCCGCCGCCCGGACCTCACGATCGCCACCGAGGACCACAACGTCCCGACGGTCGACATCGAGCTCCCCATCGCCGACCCGGTCTCGCGCACGCAGGTCGAGACGCTGCGCAAGAACTGCGCGGAGTTCGGCGTGCGGCTGCACCCGATGGGCGACGCCGAGCAGGGCATCGTGCACGTCGTCGGCCCGCAGCTGGGCCTGACCCAGCCCGGCATGACGGTGGTCTGCGGTGACAGCCACACGTCGACGCACGGCGCGTTCGGCGCGCTGGCGTTCGGCATCGGCACGTCCGAGGTGGAGCACGTGATGGCCACCCAGACGCTGCCGCTGCGGCCGTTCAAGACCATGGCCGTCACCGTGGACGGCGAGCTGAAGCCCGGCGTCACGGCCAAGGACATCATCCTCGCGGTGATCGCGAAGATCGGCACCGGCGGCGGCCAGGGCTACGTCCTGGAGTACCGGGGCAGCGCGATCGAGGCGCTGTCCATGGAAGCGCGCATGACCGTGTGCAACATGTCGATCGAGGCGGGCGCCCGCGCGGGGATGATCGCGCCGGACCAGACCACGTTCGACTACATCAAGGGCCGTCCGCACGCGCCGGCCGGCGCGGACTGGGACGCGGCCGTCGAGTACTGGAAGACCCTGCGCACCGACGACGACGCCGAGTTCGACGCCGAGGTCCGCCTCGACGCCGACGAGCTCACGCCGTTCGTGACCTGGGGCACCAACCCGGGCCAGGGCCTGCCGCTGGGCGCGGCCGTGCCGGACCCCGAGACCATCGTCGACGAGAACGAGCGGGTGGCCGCCGAGAAGGCGCTGACCTACATGGGGCTGGAGCCGGGCACCCCGCTGCGCGACATCCACGTCGACACGGTGTTCCTCGGCTCGTGCACCAACGGCCGGATCGAGGACCTGCGCGCGGCGGCGGACGTCCTGCGCGGCCACAAGGTCGCCGACGGCGTGCGGATGCTCGTCGTGCCCGGGTCCATGCGGGTCCGCGCGCAGGCCGAGACCGAAGGGCTGCACGAAGTGTTCTTGGCGGCCGGCGCCGAGTGGCGCCAGGCCGGTTGCTCGATGTGCCTGGGCATGAACCCGGACCAGCTCAAGCCGGGCGAGCGCAGCGCGTCGACCTCCAACCGCAACTTCGAGGGCAGGCAGGGCAAGGGTGGGCGCACCCACCTGGTTTCGCCACTCGTGGCCGCCGCCACCGCCGTCCGCGGCACGCTGTCGTCGCCCGCCGACCTGGTCTGAAGGGAGTCTCACCGAACATGGATGCGTTCACCAGGCACACCGGGGTCGGCGTTCCGCTGCGCAGGTCCAACGTGGACACCGACCAGATCATCCCGGCCGTCTACCTCAAGCGCGTGACCCGCACGGGCTTCGAGGACGGCCTGTTCGCCGCCTGGCGCGGTGACGAGCAGTTCGTGCTCAACCAGGAAGCCTTCCGGGCGGGCAGCGTGCTCGTCGCCGGGCCCGATTTCGGCACCGGGTCGTCCCGCGAGCACGCCGTGTGGGCGCTCATGGATTACGGCTTCCGGGTGGTCATCTCGTCCCGGTTCGCCGACATCTTCCGGGGCAACGCGGGCAAGCAGGGCCTCGTGGCGGCCCAGTGCGAGCAGTCCGATGTCGAATTGCTGTGGAAGCTGCTCGAGAACGAGCCCGGCACCGAGGTGACCGTCGACCTCACCCTGAACACGGTTGTGGCGAAGGACTTCACCGCCCCCTTCACCGTCGACGAGTACACCCGCTGGCGGCTGCTGGAGGGATTGGACGACATCGCCCTGACCCTCCGGCACGCCGACGACATCGCGGAGTTCGAGCAGCGCAGGCAGGGTTGGTTGCCGACTACCGATCCGCTGCCCGCGGGGTGACCGGCGAAGGGGTCGGATTCCCCCCGAACAGCGGGAATCCGGCCCCTTCGATCCCTCCGCCGGCCGCCCGGGTGTCCCTCGACAGGTCGTAATTGCCCACGCCACAACAAGAAATCTGGCGTGGCGATTGGTATTTCCTTGCATATGGGCTTACCGTGGGCAATCAGTCGGCCCGACTAGGGCCGTGAGCGTCCTGGGAGGGACTGAAGGTGAACAAGGCCCAGCTCATCGAGGCGCTCGCCGAGCGCCTTGGCGACAAGAAGAACGCGGCTGCCGCTGTCGACGGCATCGTCGACGTCATCGTCCGCAGCGTCCACAAGGGCGAGAAGGTCAACATCACCGGTTTCGGTGTCTTCGAGAAGCGTGCCCGTGCGGCGCGCACCGCTCGCAACCCGCGCACCGGTGAGACCGTGAAGGTCAAGAAGACCAACGTTCCCGCGTTCCGCGCGGGTTCGACGTTCAAGGACGTCATCAGCGGCACGAAGAAGCTGCCGCGCGTCACGGCCGCCAAGCCCGCCGCCGCGGCGGCGAAGCCTGCTGCCGCGACGAAGGCGCCGGCGACCCGCAGCACCACCGCTCGTGCCACCACTGCGCGTGCGACGCGCAGCACCGGCACGGCCACGCGTGCTGCTGCGGCAGCCACCAAGGCACCGGCGACCCGCCGGACCGCCGCGGCCGCGAAGCCCGCCGCCACCGCCACCAAGGCCGCGCCTGCGAAGAGCACCGCGACCAAGGCCACCGCCGCGAAGGCGACGACGGCGAAGGCGACCGCGGCGAAGCCCGCGGCGGCCAAGAAGGCCACCACGGCCAAGGCGACGACGGCGAAGGCCACCACGGCCGCAGCCGCGAAGCCCGCGGCGAAGAAGGCCCCGGCCAAGAAGAAGTGAAGTCGGGCCGGGTGATCACCGGCCAGGCACGCAACACACGCTCAGGGCCCGGTGCGGACGCGCACCGGGCCCTGAGCGCTGTTCTACCCCTTGGTGCGCCGTTCCGATCCGCCACGGGCGTTCTGAGCCCCGTTTCCGCGCCCCTGCGGACGGCCTCTTCACCTCGGAACCCCGAACCTCTTCTCCTCGCCCTCCCGCACCCTCGCGTGTCCTACGTCCGGGACCCCCGAGTCGAACGCCCGGAACGGGGTGGGGTGCGGCTTGAACCTGTGAGCGCTCGGCGCTTCGAACGTGCGATATGCGACCTGGACGCGTGGGTGTTTCGCACTCGGAACGCGCGGGGCGCGGCGTGGACGCGTGGGTGTTTCGCGCTCGGAACACGCGGGGCGCGGTCGGGTCGGCGAGTGTGTTCGGCCACTCGGATAGAGCAGTCCGGTCGGCCGTCGTGCCGGCCCCGAAACCCGGCGTTCGCGCGGTGGAGATGCTTCGCAGGGGTCCCCGCCGGGGGGATCCCCGGTTTTCATGCTGCCGGCTCGGTCTGACGATTTCGGCCCGGTTCGGGCCGCCTGTGGAGAACTCACCGTGCCCGGACGGACTCCCGGCGTGACCCGACCGGACTAGTGGAGGTGTCAGGCGGTGGGCGCGGGCAGGGCGGTGGGGAAGTAGTGGGCCGAGACCAGGCGCGGCCAGGACCGGTGCGAGTCCGAAGTGGACCAGCCCGGCTCCGGCCGGCGGAACGCCAGCAGCCACGCGCTGCCCTTCTTGCACGGCGTGCCGCCCAACGACAGACCGCCCAGGTCGGCGAGGGTGGCGACGACGTCCGGGATCACACCGCCCTGGCTGCACACGACCGGCGTGCCGGCCCCGTCCGCGATCTCCAGCAGGCGCACCAACCCGGCCTCGCGGTCCGGCCAGTACCCCTCCTCGGACAACCGCGGCTCCAGCAGCACGCCGACACCCAGGTCCTCCGCCACCCCCTGAACGGTCTCCACGCACCGCACCCGAGGCGCGGAGTGCACCCGTGACGGACCCCACAACGGCAGCATCGACCGCAACCCGCCGGCCTGCCGCCACCCCGCCGAGCTCAACGGCCGCAGGTCGTCGTCACCCGGCCAGTGGTCGCGCTTGCCCGCCTTCGCGTGCCGCACCAGCAACACCGTCGCCAACTCCGCCGGCTCCGCCGCGAACGCCGCCAGCACCGAGCGGTCGGTGTCCGACGTCACCAGCGAAGCCGCCTCGGCGACCGGCAGCCACCGCAGCTCGTCCACCTCGTCGTTCGGCGCGAACGCACCCGACGCGACCCGCGCGCTGAAGTAGTCCACGACCTTCGGCCTGCCGAAAGCCCGGTACGACACCTGGCACAGGTACCGCCCCAGCACGGCGTGGAACCCGGTCTCCTCCAGCACCTCGCGCACCGCCGCCGCGGGCACGGTCTCGCCGGGGTCCACCTTGCCCTTGGGCAGGGACCAGTCGTCATAACGCGGCCGGTGCACGACCGCCACGGAACCCTCGCGCCACAGCACGGCGCCGGCTGCCCGGATCACCGGCTCACCCGATCGCGCGGCGGTTGCGCAGCATCTCGGTCTGGTGGTCGCGCACCCTGCTGCCGTCCGCCGGCGACGCCTCCCACTCGCCGTCCGGCTGCAGCACCCAGCACCGCGTGGTCGGCTCCAACGCCGAGTCCATCATCGCGTCGAGCTGCGCGGTGAGCTTCGGGTCGGTCACCCGCAGCTGCACCTCCACCCGCCGGTCCAGGTTGCGGTGCATCATGTCGGCGCTGCCGATCCAGTGCTCGGCCGAGCCGACGAAGTGGAACACCCGCGAGTGCTCCAGGAACCGGCCCAGGATGGACCGGACGTGGATGTTCTCCGACAGCCCCTTGATGCCCGGCTTCAGCGCGCACACCCCGCGCACGACCACGTCCACCCGCACGCCGGCCTGCGACGCCCGGTACAGCGAGTCGATGACCTGCTCGTCGACCAGCGAGTTCACCTTGATGCGCACACCGGCCGGCGCGCCCGCCCGCGCGTGCTCGATCTCGCGCTCGATGCGCTCCACGATCCCGCGCCGCACGCCGTAGGGCGCGACGAGGAGGCTGCGGTAGTGGTCCTGCCGGGCGTACCCGGTGAGCACGTTGAACAGGTCGGTGAGGTCCGCGCCGATGGTCGGCTCGGCGGTGAGGATGCCGATGTCCTCGTACAGCCGGGCCGTCTTCGGGTTGTAGTTGCCGGTGCCGATGTGGCAGTACCGCTGGATCCGCGAGCCCTCCTGGCGCACCACCAAGGAGGTCTTGCAGTGCGTCTTGAGCCCCATCAGGCCGTAGACGACGTGCACGCCCGCCTTCTCCAGCGCACGCGCCCACTTGATGTTCGCCTGCTCGTCGAACCGCGCCTTGATCTCCACCAGCGCCACGACCTGCTTGCCCGCCTCGGCCGCGTCGATCAGCGCGTCGACGATCGGCGAGTCGCCCGACGTGCGGTACAGCGTCTGCTTGATGGCCAGCACGCGCGGGTCGGCCGCCGCCTGCTCGATGAACCGCTGCACGGACGTGGAGAACGAGTCGTACGGGTGGTGCACCAGCACGTCGCCCTCCCGGAGGGTGGCGAAGATGCTCTTGGGCGTCTCGCGCTCGCCGAACGCCGAGTGCGTCGCGGGCACGAACGGCGCGTCCTTGAGCTGCTTGCGGTCCACGCTGTAGAGCTGCCACAGGCAGGACAGGTCGAGCAGGCCGGGCACCTGGACCACGTCGTGCGGGTCGACCTCCAGCTCGCGCAGCAGCCGTTCCAGCATGTGCTCGGTCATGTCGTCGGCGATCTCCAGCCGCACCGGCGGCCCGAACCGGCGGCGCGCCAGCTCCCGCTCCAACGACTTGAGCAGGTCCTCGTCCTGGTCCTCCTCTACCTCCAGGTCGGCGTTGCGGGTCACCCGGAACGCGTGGCACTCGATGACCTGCATGCCCGCGAACAGCTCGCCGAGGTGCGCCGCGATGAGCTCCTCCAGCGGCAGGAAGGTCGCCGTCGGGCTGGTCCGGTCGCTCTCCACGCGGACCAGGCGCGGCACGTTGTCCGGCACCTTGATGCGCGCGAACCGCTCCGCGCCGCCCTCCGGGTCGCGGACGGTGATGGCGAGGTTCAGCGAGAGGCCGGAGATGTAGGGGAACGGGTGCGCCGCGTCCACGGCCAGCGGCGTGAGCACCGGGAAGACCTGGTCGGTGAAGTAGTTCGACAACCGCAACTGCTCGAAGTCGGTCAACTGCGCCCAGTTGACGATGCTGATGGCGTGCTTCTCCAGCTCCGGCTGGATGTGGTCGAGGAACGCCCTGGCGTGCTGCTCGACCAGCTCCTGGGTGCGCTTGGAGATGTTGGACAGCTGCTCGCGCGGGGTGAGCCCGTCCGCGCTGCGCACGGACAGGCCGGTCTCGTCGCGGCGCTTCAGGCCCGCGACCCGGACCATGTAGAACTCGTCCAGGTTCGAGGCGAAGATGGCCAGGAACTTCGCCCGCTCCAGCAACGGCTGGGAGGCGTCCTCGGCCAGCGCGAGCACCCTGGCGTTGAAGTCCAACCAGGACAGCTCCCGGTTGAAGTACCGGTCGTCGGGCAGGTCGGCCTGCGCCTCGGTGGCCGTGACCGCGGGTGGTGAGCTCGGGAACGACCGGGACGCGCCGTCGGCCGGCTGCGGCGCCGGTTGCTGCGCCGCCGTCGTGCCCGCGCGCGTGCCGGCGGCGCCGCGGCGGGTGGCCGGGCGCGGCCGGCGGCGGGGGGTGCTCGCGGCCGGCGTGGTCCGCGGCGTCCTCGTCCGTCGCTTGGGCGCGGGCTGGTCGGGGGTGTCGTCCGTGCTCACGATCAGCATTGTTCCCCAATACGGGCGGCCGCGCGCTGAGCTGAGCCGACGAGGAAGTGAACTCCGCGTCACACCGGGCGGAGCACGCCCCGCACCTCACCGGCGGCATCCCGCACGAGGGTGACCCGTTGGCCGGGTCGCAGCGAGCGCCAGCCGCCTTCGGCGACGGCTTCGGCCGACACGTCCACGAGCACGCCGTCGTCGCGCAGCACGGTGGCCGAGCCGTCCGGGTGCTGGGCGCTCACCGTGGCCTGCTCGTGTTCGGCGGGGTGGGTCACGGGGCAGAAGGTAGTCGATCGCCGGCGTTCCCGAGCGGGCTCAGCCGCCGACGGGGGTGAGGGCGGCGGCGGTGCGCGGGCCCAGGCCGAGGTCCGCGGCGAGGCGCAAGTCGTCGGCGGTGTCGACGTCGTGGCGCAGCGACGGCCACGGGCCCCGCAAGGGCGTGGCGCCCGAGGCCGCGTGGGCGGCGGCGGAACCGACGCCGAAGGCCGGGGCGAGGTCGCCGCCGGGGGACGAGAGCAGGAGGGTCGTTCCGGTTCCCTGGCGGTCCGGGCAGAACGAACGGCCGTCGGCGGTGGCCAGCGCGGCGGCGAGGTCGGTGGTCCGGAGGGCGGGCAGGTCGGCTTGCAGGGCGCCGACCACGGAGGTGGAGTCGCGGGACCGGAGCACGGCGAAGCCGTGGCGCAGGGACTCGTTGAGCCCTTCGGGGCCGGGGATCGACTCGACGCCGAGCGCTCGCAGCTCCGCCACGACGGACGGGTCGGACGTGACGGCCACCACACGGCGCACGGCCGGCAGCGCCGCGGAGATCGTGTCCAACGCGAAGGCCAGGGCCAGCGCCGGCCGGTCCAGCCGGGTGCCGACCAGCCGGGTCTTGGCCCGGTGCAGGGTCTTGACCGGGACCACCAGGTCGACGTCGGCTCCCACCCCGCCATACTCCCGGATGCCGGCTGGACCTGGCCAGGGGCCCAGGGCTGATTGTCGCCCCTGGCGACGTGGTGAAGACTCCAGGTCCACGACGAAGAGGGAGTGCACGTGGCCAAGGAGAAGGGCGGCTTCTGGGTCGGGCTCGCCGCGGCGGTCTTCTACCCCGCCACCGCGCTGATCGCGCGGCGGCGCAACGAGGGCGCGGAGCGGGTTCCCCGGACGGGCGGTGCGCTCATCGTGATGAACCACGTGTCGCACCTGGACCCGGTCTACGACGCCGTCTTCACGCACAAGCAGGGGCGCGTGCCGCACTTCCTCGCCAAGCACAGCCTGTGGAACGTGCCGTTCGTCGGCATGGTCGTCAAGGGCGCCCGGCAGATCCCGGTGTACCGGGGCACGGCCGACGCGCAGCAGAGCCTGCGCGCCGCGCACGAGGCCCTGGAGCAGGGGCTGGTCGTGATCATCTACCCCGAGGGCACGATCACGCGCGACCCGGACGGCTGGCCGATGGCCTCGCGAACGGGTGTGGCGCGGCTCGCGCTGGAGCACGACGTGCCGGTGCTGCCCGCGGCGCGGTGGGGCACGCGCGAGGTGTACGACCACTACCGGAAGAAGTTCCGGCCGTTCCCGCGCAAGACGGTGGTGACGAAGGTGGGCCCGCCGGTCGACCTGGACGACTACCGGAGCAGGCCGCAGAACCTGGCGCTGCTGCGCGAGGTGACCGACGTGCTGATGAACGAGGTGAAGGACCTGCTCGCGGACATCCGCGAGGAACAGGCGCCCGACGGCTTCTACACCAAGAAGGCCTGACGTGGACCGGGTCGCGGTGCTGGGCGCCGGGTCGTGGGGCACCGCTTTCGCGAAGGTGCTCGCGGACTCCGGCACGGACGTGGTGCTGTGGGCACGGCGCGCCGACGTGGCCGACGCCATCTCGGCGGAGCGGGTCAACGCCGACTACCTGCCGGGCGTGACGCTGCCCCCGAACCTGACCGCCACGTCGGACGCGAAGAAGGCGTTGGCCGGCGCGGGGGCCGTGGTGCTGGCGGTGCCGAGCCAGACGCTGCGGGAGAACCTGAGCGGCTGGCGGCCGTGGCTGCCGGCGGGCGCGACGCTGGTCAGCCTGGCCAAGGGCGTCGAGCTGGGCACGTTGAAGCGGATGAGCGAGGTGGTCCGCGAGGTCGCCGGGGTGCCGGAGGACCAGGTCGCGGTGGTGTCCGGGCCGAACCTGGCCAAGGAGATCGCGGCCGAGCAGCCGACCGCGACGGTCATCGCGTGCACCGACCACGATCGCGCGGTGGCGTTGCAGCACGCGTGCTCGAACTCGTACTTCCGGCCGTACACGAACGTCGACGTGGTGGGCTGCGAGCTCGGTGGCGCGTGCAAGAACGTGATCGCGCTGGCGTGCGGCATGGCGGCGGGCATGGGGTTCGGGGACAACACGATGGCCTCGATCATCACCCGCGGTCTCGCCGAGACGGCGCGGTTGGGCGCGGCGCTGGGCGCGGACCCGTTGACGTTCGCCGGGTTGGCCGGGCTGGGCGACCTGGTGGCCACGTGCGCCTCGCCGCTGTCGCGCAACCGGTCGTTCGGGGAACGGCTGGGGCGCGGTGACTCGCTGGCGCGGGCGCAGGAGGCCGCGCACGGCCAGGTCGCCGAGGGCGTGAAGTCGTGCTCGTCGATCCGGGAGCTGGCCGCGCGGGTCGGCGTGGACATGCCGATCACCGACGGTGTGCACCAGGTGTGCCACGAGGGGTTGGACCCCCGTGTGCTGACGGCGGCGCTGCTCGGCCGCGAGCGGAAGGCGGAACGGCAATGACCTGGGGTGACGGCACGCGGGTCGTGCACTCGACGCCGGCGGTGCAGGGCGAGCCGTTCCTGGCCGGTCCCGTGTTCGCCTCCGCCTACCACCTGGGCGGCGCCGACACCTACGGGCGGGCGCACAACCCGACCTGGCGGGCGTTGGAGGTGGCGCTCGGCGAGCTGGACGGCGGCACGACCGTGCTGTTCCCGTCCGGGATGGCGGCGATCTCGACGTTCCTGCGGGTCGTGCTCGCGCCCGGTGACGTGGTGGCGCTGCCGGGCGACGGCTACTACCTGACGCGCACGTTGGCCGCCGAGATGCCGGTGGAGGTGGTGGAGGTGCCGACCGCCGGGCCGTACCCGTCGTTCGAGGGCGTGCGGTTGGTGCTGCTGGAGTCGCCGTCGAACCCCGGTCTGGACGTGTGCGACATCGCCGCGCTGGTGGAGGCGGCGCACGCGGCGGGCGCGCTGGTGGCGGTGGACAACACGACCGCGACGCCGTTGGGGCAGCAACCGCTGCTGCTGGGCGCGGACGCGGTGGTGAGCAGCGACACGAAGGCCGTCGCCGGGCACAGCGACGTGCTGCTGGGCCACGTGTCCACGTCGGATCCGGGGTTGGCGGAACGGGTGCGCGCGGCGCGGACGACCGGCGGCGCGATCCCCGGGCCGTTCGAGGCGTGGCTGGCGCACCGGGGTCTCGGCACGCTCGACCTGCGGTTGAGCCGGCAGGCGGCGAACGCGGCGGCGCTCTACGAGGTGCTCAAGGACCACCCGGCGGTCAGCGGGCTGCGGTGGCCGGGCGCCCCGGAGGACCCCGCGCACGAGGTCGCGTCGCGGCAGATGCGGCGGTTCGGCGGCGTGCTGACGTTCGTGCTGGCGGACGAGCGCGCGGTGGCGTCCTTCCTGGAGCGGTCACGGCTGGTGTTCGCGAGCACGAGCTTCGGCGGCCTGCACACGAGCCTGGACCGGCGGGCGCAGTGGGGCGACCCGGTGCCCGAGGGCCTGGTGCGGCTGTCCGCGGGCTGCGAGGACACCGCCGACCTCGTCGAGGACGTGCTCCGGTCACTCTGACGGGTCCACTGCGTGGGAGGGCTTGCGTGGCGGCGAACCGGCTGCCACCCTCGTCACCATGTCTTTTCGCGCCATGACCGACGGGCGGGGTCACATCGACCTCCGCCTGGTCGCCAGCGCGCTCTGTCCTTCCCGGTGATCGTCTCGCGTCCCGCGGGCCCGTGAGGCCCGCACACGTCACCGAGTGCCGAGAAGGACATCATGTTCGCCGTTCCGGAGAACACCATCGCCCTGCCCCAGTCGCACGCCGCGCTGCACCCCGTGCGGATCGCGCTCGACACGGCGGCACGGCGCGAGCGCTGGGCCCACCTGCTCCGCTACGACCCCGAGACCCGCTTCGCCGCGCTGGTCGACCGCACCGACGAGCAGGAGGTGTGGCTGATGAGCTGGTTGCCCGGCCAGCACGCCGACCTGCACGACCACGGCGTCACCAGCGGCGCGTTCACCGTGGTCAGCGGCTCGTTGACGGAGGTGGTCACGCCGGGCCCGGCCCAGGTGCTGCACCACCTCGTGGCGGGCCAGTCGCGGGTGTTCGGGCCGGGGTACGCGCACCAGGTGCGCAACGACGGCGTCGACCCCGCCGTCACGATCCACGTGTTCCGCGACGGCGGGCGCACCGTGCGGCCCGTGCGGTTCGACCCGGTCTCGGGGACTACGTCCGCGCGGTGACGTGCGGCGGGACGTCCCAGTCGCCGACCAGCGCCGGGTCCGGCTCGGGCTCGCCCCACGCGGTGCGCAGCGGCAGCACGCCCGCCCAGCGCGCGTTGGCGGCGACGTCCTCGTCCTCGTCGCCGGGCGGGCCGCTGCGGATCTTCACCGACGCCTCGGTCAGGTCGAGCGACAGCACGGAGGTCGCGGCCAGCTCCTTCGGCGTCGGCGGGCGGGCGTAGTCCCACGAGCCGGGCGCGATGTGCTCGGTGAGCACGCGCAGGGCGTGCAGCTTGGCGTCCGGGTCGGTGACGGGGACGGCGGTGCCGTGGACGACGGCGGCGCGGTAGTTCATCGAGTGGTCGAACACCGAGCGGGCGTAGACCACGCCGTCCAGGATCGTGACGGCGACGCACACGGGCACGCCCGTCGAGGCCTCGCGGAGGCTGCGCGCGCCGGTCGAGCCGTGCAGGTAGAGGGTGTCGCCGTCGCGGCCGTAGCCGGTGGGCAGCACGAGCGGCGCGTCGTCCACGACGACGGCCAGGTGGCAGACGAGGGCGGCGTCGAGGACGGCGTGCAGCGCCTCGCGTTCGGTGACGGCGCGGTTGCGCCCGCGCTTGATGGTGCTGCGGTCCGTCGGTGACAACGTCATGGGAGGAGCTTGTCGGGTAAAGTGGCCCTCTTCAAGTGCCAATTCTCGGCGTTTCGAGGAGGCCACTATGGCGGAGACGGCGTTGGCGGTGGTGCTGGACCGCGAGTCGGCCGAACCGCTGGCGGTGCAGCTCGCGGACGCCCTGCGCGCGGCGGCGGGCGACGGGCGGCTGCGCAGCGGTGACCGGCTGCCCTCGACCCGGGCGTTGGCCGAGCGGCTCGGCGTGAGCCGGACCGTGACAGCGGCAGCATACGAGCAGCTGCACGCCGAGGGTTGGATCGCCGGACGGCACGGGTCGGGCACCTACGTGACGACCACGCCGCCGGGCGCGTTGAAGGCGCGGGCCCGGCGGGTGGCGGCGCCCGCCGCGCCGGTGGACGTGGTGGACCTCGCGCCCGGCGCGCCGTGGGCCGAGGGGTTGGACCGGGCGGCCTGGCGGCGGGCGTGGCGGGCGGCGGCGGACGTGCAGCCGTTGTTCCGGCCGGCGCGGGGCGGGTTGCCGGAGTACCGGGCGGTGGTGGCGGAGCACCTGTTGCGGCACCGGGGGTTGGCGGTGCGCGGCGGGTTGCGGGAGGAGCTGGTGCTGGCGACCGGCGGGACCACGGCGGCGTTGGTGGAGCTGGGGTCGGCCGTGCTGCGGCCGGGCGACGTGGTGGCGGTGGAGGAGCCGGGGTACCAGCGGGCGGTGTGGGCGTTGCGGTCGGCCGGGGTGAAGGTCGTGCAGGCGCCCGTGGACGCCGAGGGGTTGTTGGTGGAGGCCGTGCCGCCGGGTGTCCGCGGCGTCTACTGCTCGCCCGCGCACCAGTACCCGATGGGCGGGCGGATGTCGGCGGCGCGGCGGGTGGCGCTGGTGGAGCGGGCGCGGGCGGAGGGGTGGCTGGTCGTCGAGGACGACTACGACGGCGAGCTGCGCTACGACGTCGCGCCGTTGCCGTTGCTGGCGGCGTTGGCGCCGGACGTGGTGGTGCACCTGGGCACGACGAGCAAGATCCTCACGCCGACGCTGGGCGCGGGGTGGATGGTGGCGCCCGAGCCGATCGCGGCGGAGGTGATGGCGCACCGCGACCGGACCGGCACCAGTCCGTCCGCGGCGGGGCAGCGGGTCCTGGTCGAGCTGGCGCGCAACGGCGACCTGGGGCGGCACCTCCGCAAGCTCCGGCGTGAGCTGTCCGAACGGCGTGCGCTGCTGTCGGCGGCGTTCGCCGAGGCCGGGATCCCCGTGCTGGGCGACGACGCGGGCGCGCACATCGTCGTGCCGCTGCCGTCGGCCCAGGCGGAGCGGGACGTGCTGGCCGAGGCGCACGACCGCGGCCTGCGCCTGGACGGCCTCGGCCGCCACCACGCCGGCCGGCCGAGGGTGCACGGCGCCGCGATCGGCTACAGCGCCTGCTCGCGCGACCAGCTGACCGCGGCGATCCCCGACCTGCTCCGCATCCTCGCCACCCACACCCCGTCCTGAACGCCGAACGTTCAGGTACCGCGTGTCGAGCGTTCGAGACCCCGAGTTCTGCGCTCGGGTGTCCGGTGCGGGTGGCGGGTTACGCCATCCGGGTAGGGTCCGAGCCATGACACAGCGCAAGACCAAGGTCGCCGTGGTGTTCGGCGGGCGCAGCAGCGAGCACATGGTCTCCTGCCTGTCCGCCGGCAGTGTCCTGCCGCACCTGGACCGGGACAGGTTCGACGTCGTGCCCGTCGGCATCACCGAAACGGGCGCGTGGGTGATCGGCGCCGACGACACCAAGGCGCTCGAAGTGCGCGACCGGCAGCTGCCCACCGTCAACGCGCTGGTCCCCGTGTCCGGCAGCGAACTCGTGCCCGTGGCGCCCAACGACGTGCTGGCCGACGTGGAGGTCGTGTTCCCCGTCCTGCACGGCGCGTGGGGCGAGGACGGCACCATCCAGGGCCTGCTGGAACTGGCCGACATCCCGTACGTGGGACCGGGTGTGCTGGCCAGCGCGGTCGCCATGGACAAGGAGTTCACCAAGCGCCTGCTCAAGGGCGCGGGCCTGCCGGTCGGCGAGTTCGCCGTGCTGCGCCGCGAGCAGGAGACCCTGGCCGAGCCGGACCGGGAGCGGTTGGGGCTGCCCGTCTTCGTCAAGCCCGCGCGTGCCGGGTCGTCCGTCGGCATCTCGAAGGTCGTCGACTGGGCCCACCTGGACAGCGCGATCGCGTTGGCGCGCAAGACCGACCCGAAGGTGATCATCGAGGCCGCCGTCTCCGGCCGCGAGGTCGAGTGTGGCGTGCTGGAGTTCCCGGACGGCCGGGTCGAGGCGTCGCTGCCCGCCGAGCTGCGCATCGTCGGCGGCGCGGTCGACTGGTACGACTTCGACGCCAAGTACCTCGACGACGTGTGCGAGTTCGACATCCCCGCCAAGCTGGACGAGCACGTCACCCGCGACCTGCGCGAGATGGCCGTCGCCGCGTTCCGCGCGCTGGACTGCCAGGGCCTGGCCCGGGTCGACTTCTTCGTCACCGACTACGACGAGCTCGTGGTCAACGAGGTCAACACCATGCCCGGCTTCACGCCGATCTCGATGTACCCGCGGATGTGGGCCGAGACGGGCGTGGACTACCCGGCGCTGCTGACCACGCTGGTCGAGACCGCGATCGCCCGCGGCACGGGCCTGCGCTAGGCCGCGCTAGCCCCTGGTGTCCACGGGGCCCTTGGCGAGGGTGTCCCGGATCGTGGTCGAGACGTCCTGCAGGGGCCCCGTGCCCGCGTCCGACGGCACGGTCAGCGCCACGTACACGGGCCGGTCCACCACGTACCAGGTGGCCGAACCGCCCTCGGGCACCTCGAGCCACTGCACGTCCGAGATCAGCCGCAGCGCGGAGGTCGGGGTGAGGTCACCGGGACGGTCCAGCCCGCACCGCAGCACGACGGGCTCGTGGTGCGCGTCACCCCACGCCACCGCGCCGGCCGGTGCGGGCGCGGCCAGTTCGCGGCGGGGCAGCGTGACGCCGCTGGACACCAGCTGCGCGGGCAGCGCACCCAGCAGCGCCTTGCACTCGTCCGACCCGGCCTCCGGCGCGGGCACCGGCACGAGCGCGACGGGCCCGGTGTGGACGGGGGGCGGGTCCGCGGAGTCGTCGCCGAGGAAGAGACCCGCCGCCGCGACGCCCGCCACGAGCAGCGCCGTCAGCCCGAGGACGACGACGAGCACCGGTCGGGGGAGCGGGGGAGCGGGTTCCTGTGCCACCCGGCTATGACAGCACGGACCTACAGGTGGACCACCGGACAGGTCAGCGTCCGGGTGATGCCCTCCACGTTCTGGATGCGGGCGACCACCAGTTGCCCCAACTGGTCGACGGTGTCGGCCTCGGCGCGGACGATGACGTCGTACGGGCCGGTGACGTCTTCCGCGGTGGCCACACCGGGGATGCCGGAGATCTCCGCCGCAACGGCGGCTGCCTTCCCGACCTCGGTCTGGATGAGGATGTATGCGTGCACCACGGCGTGCCCCTTCGTCGCGACAGGTTAGGTCGGGGTAGGAACGTGCACAGCAACGTACCCCAGTTGGGGTTCCGAATGCTCAGAACGGGAGGCAATCTTGCGTCCGGAGCCGCCGCGCAACGCGGACACGGTCGCTGAGGTGGGTGAGTTCGGTCTCATCCGCCGGGTGACGGCAGGTCGGACGCAGCCGCCCACCACCCTGCTCGGGCCGGGTGACGACGCGGCTGTGGTCGCGGCGCCCGACGGCCGCGTGGTGGTGTCCACCGACGTGCTGGTCGAAGGTGTCCACTTCAGACTCGACTGGTCGTCTCCCGAGCAGGTGGGGCGCAAGGCGGCGGCCGTGAACCTGGCCGACGTGGTGGCCATGGGCGCGATGCCGACGGCCCTGCTGATCGGCCTCGCGTGCCCGGCCGACACGCCGTCCTCCGTGGTGGAGGGGATCACCGCCGGGCTGTGGCAGGAGGCGACCGTCGCGGGCGCCGGAGTGGTGGGCGGCGACATGGTGTCGTCCGCGACACTGGTGATCTCCGTTACCGCGATGGGTGACATGGGCGGGTTGGAGCCCGTCACCCGTTCAGGCGCACAAGTGGGTGATGTCGTCGCGGTCTGCGGACGGCTCGGCTGGGCGGCGGGCGGGTTGGCCGTGCTGCAGCGCGGGTTCCGGTCGCCGGTCGCGGTCGTCGGCGCGCAGCGGAACCCCGAACCCCCTTACGAGGCCGGGCCCCAGGCCGCCGCGGCGGGCGCCACGGCGATGATCGACGTGTCGGACGGCCTGCTGGCCGACCTGGGGCACATCGCGGACGAGTCGGGCATCGGCATCGACATCCGCACGGAACTGCTGGAGGTCCACCCGCGGCTGATCGACGTCGCGGCGGCGCTCGGGGCGGACGCGCGGCACTGGGCGCTGACCGGTGGCGAGGATCACGCGCTGGCGGCGACGTTCCCCGAACCGGGGGCCGTTCCCGAGGGCTGGCGCACGATCGGCACGGTCCGGCACGGCAGCGGCGTGACCGTCGACGGGCGCGCGTACGAGAAACCCCCTGGCTGGGAGCACTGGCGCTAGGTAGCCTCACGTTTGTGGAACTATGCACGCTCGCGTATGACCATCCAGACTCGGTCAAGCTGATCGCCGACCTCCAGCAGGTCTACGTGGACCGCTACGGCGAGGGCGACGTCACGCCGGTCGACCCGGCCGAGTTCGCCGCGCCGCTGGGGCACTTCGTGGTCGGGTACCTCGACGGCGTGCCGGTGGCGTGCGGCGGGTGGCGGGCGCACGACGTGGCCAAGCACTCGTTGCGCCCCGGCGACGCCGAGATCAAGCGCATGTACGTGGGCGAAGCGCTGCGCGGGCGCGGACTGGCGCGGATCGTGCTGACGTCGCTGGAGACGGCGGCCCGGGCGGTCGGGCGCAGGCGCATGGTGCTGGAGACCGGGTTGCGCCAGCCCGAGGCGATCGGGCTGTACCAGGCCAATGGATACGCGCGCATCGACAACTTCGGCGTCTACCGGGATGATCCCGAAAGCCTTTGCTTCGCGAAGGATCTCTGAGGGCCGGGAGGACCGCATGGCGATCTACGCGTTGGGTGACTTCGAGCCGGTGATCCACCCGGACGCCTACGTGCACCCCGACGCGACGGTGATCGGCGACGTGCGGATCGGCGCGCACGCGTCGGTGTGGCCGCAGGCCGTGCTGCGCGGCGACTACGGGCGCATCGAGGTCGGCGCGCGGACGTCGATCCAGGACGGCACGGTCGTGCACTGCACCGAGGTCCACCCGACGCTGATCGGCGCGGAGTGCGTCGTCGGGCACAACGTGCACATCGAGGGCGCGACCATCGCCGACCGGTGCCTGATCGCCTCGGGGTCGGTGGTGCTCAACGGGTCCGTGGTGGAGACCGGCGCGATCGTCGGCGCGGGCGCGGTGGTGTCGTTCGAGGGCCACGTGCCCGCCCGGTCGATGGCGCTCGGCGTGCCCGCCCGCGTGCGCGAGGGGTACGTCGTGCCGGACGGCGCCTGGCAGTTCGCCGTGGACAAGTACGTGAACAACATCTTGCTGTACCGCAAGGAACTGCGACGCCTGGACTGAGGTAGGGTCCCGCCGTGGCACGTCCGCTTGAGGAGATCATGGAAGCCGGCTGGGCCGCGGCACTCGCGCCCGTGGCCGATCGCATCGCCGCGATGGGCGAGTTCCTGCGGGCGGAGGTGGCCGCGGGGCGGACATACCTGCCCGCCGGGGAGAACGTCCTGCGGGCGTTCCAGCAGCCGTTCCACTCCGTCCGGGTGCTGATCGTCGGCCAGGACCCGTACCCGACGCCGGGGCACGCGGTCGGGCTGAGCTTCTCGGTGTCGCCGGAGACCCGGCCCATCCCGAAGAGCCTGATCAACATCTACACCGAGTACGTGGCCGACCTGGGCCACCCCAAGCCCGCCAACGGCGACCTGACCCCGTGGACCGAGCGCGGCGTGCTGCTGCTCAACCGGGCGCTGACGGTGCAGCCGGGCAAGTCCAACTCCCACCGCAACAAGGGCTGGGAGCCGGTGACCGAGCAGGCGATCAAGGCGCTGGCCGAGCGGGACGCGCCGCTGGTCGCGATCCTGTGGGGCAGCCAGGCGCGCGCCCTCAAGCCGCTGCTGGGCGCCGACCGCTGCGTGGAGTCGGTCCACCCGAGCCCGCTGTCCGCGGCGGGCGGCTTCTTCGGCTCGCGGCCGTTCAGCAAGGCCAACGAGTTGCTGGTGAAGCAGGGCGCCGAGCCGATCGACTGGAAGCTGCCCTAGCCCGCCGCCGGGTTTCCGCCACGGCCGGTGACGCCGGCCGTGGACGGGTCGCCGACTGGAGCGCGGACGTCTCCCGCACGTGCTCGGTGGCCCCAAGCCCGCGAAGAACGGCCCCCAGACGCCGAAAGGCCCCCGGAACGTGGTTCCGGGGGCCTTTCGCCAAGCTCAGGCGCGGGTCATCAGCCGCGCACCACCTTGCCCGCCTTCAGGCACGAGGTGCACACGTTCAGCCGCTGCCGCGTCGAAGAGGAAACCTTCGCGCGCACGGTCTGAATGTTCGGGTTCCACCGGCGGTTCGTCTTCCGGTGGGAGTGCGAGACAGAATGGCCGAAGCCCGGCCCCTTGCCACAGACGTCGCACACGGCAGCCACGTCAGCCACTCCTTAAGGTTCCTGATCGATACTCACGCCCCGGCGGGCGCGCAAGCGTGCACAAGCCTCAGCCGGGCATGGCAACCCAGACAGGGTAGCCGGTGGCGCGTTCTGCCACCAAACCGGGTCGAATACCCTCGCCGGCATGCAGGCTCTCGATGCGGTCGCGGTGCGCCAGTGGGCGGACGCCTGCGTTCGGTCCCTGGACGCCCACCGGGAGGACATCGATCGCATCAACGTGTTCCCCGTGCCGGACGGCGACACTGGGACCAACCTGCTCCAGACGATGCGCTCGGCGTTGGACGCGCTGCTCAGGACACCCGTGGACACGGTCGGCGCGGCGTTGGGCGCGCTCGCGCGGGGTGCGCTGGCCGGTGCGCGGGGCAACTCCGGGGTGATCCTGTCGCAGGTGCTGCGCGGCCTGGCGGAGGCCGCTCAAGGCGCCTCCACGGCGTCCGGAGCGTCGTTGCGGCGGGCGTTGTGGCGGGCCGACGAACTGGCCACCGCCGCGGTCTCGGAGCCGGTCGCGGGCACGGTGCTCTCCGTGCTGCACGCGGCGGCCGAGGCGGCCCGCGACTGCGCGTCCGACGACCTGGACGAGGTGGTCACGGTCGCGGCGAAGGCGGGCGCCGAGGCGTTGGCCGACACACCGCGCCAGCTGGCCGCGCTGGCCCGGGCCGGTGTGGTCGACGCGGGCGGGCGGGGGTTGGTCGTGCTGCTGGACACGTTGGCGGCGGTGATCACCGGGCGGGTCGTCGAGGACGTGCCGGTCGTCGCCACGGTGCCGCGCGAGCCGCTGACCACCGCTCGGGAGGCCGGGTCGGCGGAGTTCGAGTACGAGGTCATGTACCTGCTGGACGGCTCGCCGGACGTGGAGGCGCTGAAGGCCGAGCTGACGGCCATCGGCGACTGCGTGTCCGTGGTCGGCGACGGCGACGCGCTGTGGACCGTGCACGTGCACTGCAACGACATCGGCGCGGCGGTGGAGGCGGGCATCCGGGCCGGCCGGCCGCACCGGATCACGGTGGCGCGCTTCGCCGACCAGATCGCCGCCCAGGCCCCGCGGTTCGTGCGCGACCGGGCGATCGTCGTGCTGGTCGAGGGCGAGGGCGCGGCGGAGCTGTTCCGGTCCGAGGGCGCGGTGGTGTTCGAGCCCGGTGACGAGGTGACGGCGGCCGACCTGCTGGCCGTGGTGGTGGGCACGCGGGCGCGGCAGGTGACCGTGCTGCCCGGCGACCCGACGTGGCGCGAACCGCTGGACGAGGCCGTCACGCAGGCCGTCGCCGCAGGTCAGGACGTCGTGGTCGTGCCGACGTTCTCGCCGGTGCAGGCGCTGGCGGCGCTGGCCGTGCACTCGCCGTCCCGGCGCGCCGGTGACGACGTGGTGGCCATGGCCGAGGCGGCGGCGGCCACCCGGCGCGGCGAGGTCGCGGTGTCCGACCGGGAGGCGATCACCTGGGTCGGCCGGTGCCGTCCCGGCGACCTGCTCGGCATGGTGGACGGCGAGGTCGTGCTGATCGAGCCCGACCCGGCCGGCGTGGGCGCGCTGGCGTGCCGGCTGGTCGACCGGATGCTCGCCAGCGGCGGCGAGCTGGTCACCGTGCTGTGGGGACGGGCCGCCCCGGACGGCGTCGAGCGGGTGCTGGAAGATCACCTGCGCGTCGCCCACCCGGAGGTCGAGCTCGCCGCGTACCCGGGCGGGCAGCGCGACGCGCTGCTGACTGTCGGTGTCGAGTAGTTGAATAGGCCGGGATGACGACCTTCGACGAGAAGCTGGTGTCGGTGCTCGGCAAGAAGAGCGCCGACGCGCTGGAGGCAGGGCTCGGCCTGACCACCGTCGGCGAGCTGCTGCGCCACTACCCGCGCCGGTACGACGAGCGCGGCAAGCTGACCGAGATCGCCGGGCTGGAGCTGGGCGAGCACGTCACCGTGCAGGCGCGGGTCAAGAGCGCGCGGCAGCGGCGGATGAAGTCGCGCAGCGGCGAGCTGCTGGAGGCCGTGATCACCGACGGCACCAGCGACCTGCACCTGGTGTTCTTCGGGCGCGGCTCGCGCAAGGTCGAGCGGGAGCTGCTGCCGGGGCGCGAGGCGATGTTCGCGGGCAAGGTCGGCATGTTCAACGGCAAGCTCCAGCTCGCGCACCCCGACTACCAGGTGCTCGACGGCGAGGGCGTGGCGGCGGCGGACTTCGCCGGGGCGATGATCCCGGTCTACCCGGCGGCGCAGGGCATCCAGTCGTGGAACGTCTCCAACTGCGTCGAGCAGGTCCTCGCGGTGTGGGACGGGGTGGCGGACGACCCGCTGCCGGAGTCGTTGCGGGCCGAGCGCGGGCTGATCGGGCTGGAGAAGGCGCTGCGCGACATCCACCGGCCGGACGGCTGGGCCGCGATCACCGTCGCGCAGCAGCGGTTGAAGTGGGACGAGGCGCTGGCGGTCCAGCTGACGCTGGCGCAGCGCCGCCGTTCGGCGACGGCCCGTCCCGCGCCCGCGTGCCCGCCCCGGGACGGCCTGGTGCGCGACGCGTTCGAGGCGCGGCTGCCGTTCGAGCTGACGGCGGGGCAGCGCGAGGTCGGCGAGCAGATCGTCCGGGACCTGTCCGGCGAGCACCCGATGAACCGGCTGCTGCAAGGAGAGGTCGGCTCGGGCAAGACGATAGTGGCGCTGCGGGCGATGTTGCAGGTCGTCGACGCCGGGCGGCAGGCGGCGATGCTCGCGCCGACCGAGGTGCTCGCGGCCCAGCACGCGCGGTCGTTGCGCGAGTTGCTCGGCGACCTCGGGCAGGCAGGTGAGCTGGGCGGGGCCGAGCACGCGACGCGGGTGACGCTGCTGACCGGGTCGATGGCGACGGCGGCCCGGAAGCGGGCGTTGCTGGAGATCGTGTCCGGCGAGGCCGGGATCGTGGTCGGCACGCACGCGTTGATCCAGGACAAGGTCGAGTTCGCGGACCTGGGGCTGGTCGTGGTGGACGAGCAGCACCGGTTCGGCGTGGAGCAGCGGGCCGCGCTGAGCGGGCGCGCGGGCGGGTCGACGCCGCACGTGCTGGTGATGACCGCCACGCCGATCCCGCGCACGGTGGCGATGACGGTGTACGGCGACCTGGAGGTGTCCGCGCTGCGCGAGCTGCCGCAGGGGCGTTCGCCGATCAGCACGTCCGTGGTGCCCGTGGCCCAGAAGCCGGGCTGGCTGGACCGGGCCTGGCAGCGGATCCACGAGGAGGTCGGCAAGGGCCACCAGGTGTACGTGGTGTGCCCGCGCATCGGCGACGGCGAAGCGGAGGACGACGGGGAGGTCCCCCCGAAAGAAGGGCCGGGCAAGGAGTCCGCCAAGGGCTCGCCGAAGGACGACGGCTCCGACCGCCGGCCGCCGCTCGCGGTGGTGGACGTGGCGAACAAGCTGGCCGAGGGGCCGTTGCGCGGGCTGCGGATCGACATCCTGCACGGCCGGATGGCACCGGAGGACAAGGACGCCGTGATGCGGGCGTTCGCGGCGAACGAGGTGCAGGTGCTCGTCGCCACGACCGTGGTCGAGGTCGGCGTGAACGTGCCCAACGCCACCGTCATGGTGATCATGGATGCCGACCGGTTCGGGGTCAGCCAGCTGCACCAGCTGCGCGGACGGGTCGGGCGGGGCAGCGCGCCGGGGCTGTGCCTGCTGGTCACCGAGATGCCCGACGGCACGTCGACGATGGAGCGGCTGCGGGCGGTGGAGTCCACTTTGGATGGTTTCGAGCTGGCGCAGCTCGACCTGGAGCTGCGGCGCGAGGGCGACATCCTCGGCGCGGCGCAGTCCGGGAAGCGGTCGGGGCTGAAGATGCTGTCGCTGCTGCGCGACGAGGACGTGATCGCCGAGGCCCGGGTGGTGGCGCAGGAGGTCGTGGAGGCGGACCCGGAGCTGACCGGGAACCCGGGGTTGGCCGGGCTCGTGGCGGGGTTGTTGGACGACGAGCGGGCGGAGTACCTGGAGAAGGCGTAGGCCGCTCGGTGGTCGGGTGGTCGGTGGTCGGTGGGCCGGTGGGCTGGCCGGTGGCCGGGTGGTCGGTGGGCTGGGCGGCCGGGGGTCGGTGGGCTGGGCGGTGGCGGGTGGCCCGGTGTCCGGGGACCGAGTCGGCTCGGGGTTCGGACGACTGGTCGACCCGGTGCGGGTGCGTGGGGAAGGGCCGGCCGGCCTGTTGGTTACCCTGGCTTGTGCGCCGATTCCTGCTCGCCCTGGTTCCGTTGGTGCTCGTCGCCTGCACGGCGGCGCCCGCCGGTGACCAGGCCCCGACCACGTCCTCGCTGCCCAAGGGCGATCTGGCGGTCCTCGCCGAACGCATCGGGCAACGGCAGGCGGAGCTGGGCACGGCGACGTTCCACACCGAGAATTTCGCCTCGGACGGGCAGGCCACCGAGGTGCGCAACGTGGTGGACGGCACGCTGAGGCGTGACGGCGACGGCGTGACCGGCTCGATGACGATGGACGTGTCGACCGGCGGTCAGCCGAAGAAGATCGCGCTGGTGCTCGTGCGCGACGGCACGTACGTGCAGGTCGAGGGCGCGCCGATGCCCGCGGGCAAGAAGTGGGGCTTCTACCCGTCGGCGAGCGGTGGCGAGGTGTCCGCGTTGCTGCGCGGCTTCGGGCCGAGCGCGACGCCGGGCGCGGAGCTGGACTACGTGCAGCCGCGGGCGGCGTTGATCGTGGGCCGGTCCTCCGAGCAGGTGGACGGCGTGCCGACGACGCGGTTCGACCTGGTGGTCGACGCGTTGAAGATGGCGAAGGTCATCGAGGACCAGGACATCCAGCTGCAGCACACCCAGCTGGCCGAGTACGGGGTGACGATCTCGGCCTCGGTGTGGGTGGACGACACCAGCGCGCCGGTGCGGGCCGAGTACCGGTTCGAGCTGGACGGCAAGGTCGTGAAGCAGTCGACCACCCGGTTCCGCGGGTGGGGCGAGCCGGTCGAGATCACCGTGCCGGCGCCGGGTGAGGTCGTGCCGGCCGACCAGCTGCCTCAGTAGCCGGCTGCCCGGTAACCAGCTGTCCCGGTAACCAGCTGTCCCTGTGAGCGGGGGCGCGGACCTACTTGGACTGCCTGCCCTTGGGTACCGGCAGCTGGGTGGTCGGCTGCTCCGACGGGTCGACGTCCTTGGCCTTGGTGGCGGGCTTGCCGTCGGCCGGCTTGGGGTGGGGAGGCCTGGTGTCGGCCGGCTTGCTGTCGGCGGGCTTCGGGCCGGCGGGCTTGGCGGGCACGGGCTTGGGGGTCGCCGGTTTGGTCGGCGCGTCGCCGGCGTCGGCGGTGTTGGTCGCCTTGTCGGCGGCACGGTCGGCGGCCGCGTCGGCGGGTTGGTCGTCGGCCGCGGCTTCCTCGTCCAGCGGGGTGAGCGTGGCCACCGCCAGGGACACCGCTTCCTGCGCCGCGGCGAACTGCTCGCTCAACGCGCGGTGCACGCGGTGCAGCTCGGCCAGCTTCTCGTCGGCCGCCGTGGTGCGGCGGTCGGCGTGGGCGTCGGCCTCGGTGATGGTCTTCTTCGCGTGGGCGTCGGCTTCGGTGACCGTCTGCTCGGCGCGGGCGTCGGCTTCGGAGATGGTCTTCTCGGCGAGCGCGTTCGCCTCGGTGACGGTCTTCTCGGCGAGGGCGTTCGCCTCGCTCACCGCCTTCTCCGCCTTGGCCAGCGCCTCGGACTCCAGCTCGGCGACCTGCTTCTCGGTCTCCGCGCGCAGCGCCGCCGCCTCGGCCTGAGCGGCTTCGAGGAGCTTCGCGGCCTCGGCCTTGGCCTCGACCACGTGCACCTCGTGCTCCTTGCGGAGCTTGGTGCGCAGCTCGTCGTACTCCTTGTCGAGGTCGTCGTGGTAGCCCTTGTACTTCTGCTCCAGCTCGACCCGCTTCGCCTCGAGCTCGGCGGTCTTGGCCTCGAACTCCCCGGTGAGCTTCTCGCGGTCGGCGCGGGACTCCGCCATCAACGCCTCGTGCTCGGCGGTCAGCTTGGCCCGCAGCTCCTCGTGGGAGCGCTCCAGCTCGGCCCGGCGCTCGTCGAACTGCCGCTCCAGCTCGGTGGTCCGCTGCTGGTGGGCGGCCTCCAGCTGCCGCCGCCGGTCCTCCAGCTCGCCCATCGCGCGGTGGTGCGCCGCCTTGCCCTCGGCCGCCGCCCGCTCGGCCTCGGCGCGGGTGGCGTTGGCCTGGTCGAGCGCGGCCTTGCGGATGTCGGCGATCTCCTCCTCGGCCAACGTCATCATCACGCGCACGCGCTCGGTGACGTTGGACGCGCTGGAAGGGCTCGCGGCCAGCTTGCCCAGCTGGGACTTGACCTTGTCGAGCTCGGCGCGGGTGGAGTTGAGCAGTTTGCCCAGCTCCGCGACCTGGGCCGACGCCGCTTCCCGGGCCCGGTTCGAGTTCTTGAGGTCGAACTCGAGCCGCGTCACCCGTTCGTTCACCTGACGCTGGTTGTACCCGCGCAGTACGACGTCGAAATGGGTGCGGGCAGCAGGCTGCCCAGTCCCTTCAGCCCCGGCCATGGGCCAACCCTACCGAGAAGTCGCCGCCCGTAGTCACCCGATGCAGCGAACGCACCGTAACGAGTCGGTGATCCACCGTGCGGGGCGAACGCCGGTCGGCGGGCGGTGGGGTATGGGTCCCGCCGCGCGGACGTCAATCCGCCGCACGCGTGGGGGCTGCGCCGCGCGACCTCGCAAGGGAGAATCCCGGGGCGTGATCCCAGGTCGCGCCCGCCTTGACCGGAGGAGTGACCGATCACGATGACGTCCGTCACGTGGGATGGAACTCCCGAGGGGCGGGAAGCGCACGGTAGCGTGCCTTGATTCATCGAGTCCCGCCCGCGCTCGGGCGGGACTCGCCGAGTAACCGGGAGGGAACGCCGCATGTTCCGCAAGGTTCTTGTCGCCAACCGCGGCGAGATCGCGATCCGGGCCTTTCGCGCTGCCTACGAACTGGGCGCCGGCACGGTTGCCGTCTTCCCCCACGAGGACCGCAACTCCCTGCACCGGCTGAAGGCCGACGAGTCGTACGAGATCGGCGAGCCCGGCCACCCCGTCCGGGCCTACCTGTCCGTCGAGGAGATCATCAAGGCGGCGCGCAAGGCGGGCGCCGACGCGGTCTACCCCGGCTACGGGTTCCTCTCCGAGAACCCCGAGCTGGCCAAGGCCTGCGCGGACGCCGGCATCACGTTCGTCGGCCCGCCCTCGGACGTGCTCGAGCTGACCGGCAACAAGGCGCGCGCGATCGCCGCGGCCCGTGCCGCCGGCCTGCCGGTGCTCAAGTCCAGCGAGCCGTCCAGCGACATCGACGCCCTGGTCCGGGCCGCCGAGGACATCGCGTTCCCGGTCTTCGTGAAGGCCGTCGCGGGCGGTGGCGGGCGCGGCATGCGGCGGGTGGAAGCCCCCGCCGCGCTCCGGGAAGCCCTGGAAGCCGCGTCACGCGAGGCGGAGTCGGCGTTCGGCGACCCGACGGTGTTCCTGGAGCAGGCCGTGGTCGAGCCGCGGCACATCGAGGTGCAGATCCTCGCCGACGGCGAGGGCAACGTGATCCACCTGTTCGAGCGCGACTGCTCGGTGCAGCGCCGCCACCAGAAGGTCATCGAGATCGCGCCCGCGCCGAACCTGGACCCCGGGCTGCGCGACCGGATCTGCGCCGACGCCGTCAAGTTCGCCCGGCACATCGGCTACCGCAACGCCGGCACCGTCGAGTTCCTGCTCGACCCGAACGGCAACTACGTCTTCATCGAGATGAACCCCCGCATCCAGGTCGAGCACACGGTCACCGAAGAGGTCACCGACGTCGACCTGGTGCAGTCGCAGATGCGCATCGCGAGCGGCGAGACGCTGGACGACCTCGGCCTGAGCCAGGAGACCGTGCAGCTGCGCGGCGCGGCCCTGCAGTGCCGCATCACCACGGAGGACCCGGCCAACGGCTTCCGCCCGGACACCGGCATGATCAGCGCCTACCGCTCGCCGGGCGGCTCGGGCATCCGGCTGGACGGCGGCACGACCGGCGCGGGCACGGTCATCGGCGCGCACTTCGACTCGATGCTGGTCAAGCTGTCGTGCCGCGGCCGGACGTTCTCCGCCGCGGTGGCCCGCGCGCGGCGCGCGGTGGCCGAGTTCCGCATCCGCGGCGTGTCCACGAACATCCCGTTCATCCAGGCGGTGCTGGACGACCCGGACTTCTTCGAGGGCCGGGTCACGACGTCGTTCATCGAGAAGCGCCCCCACCTGCTGACGGCGCGGCACTCCGCCGACCGCGGCACGCGGATGCTGACCTACCTGGCCGACGTGACGGTGAACAAGCCGAACGGCCCGCGCCCGTCCGTCGTGGACCCGAGGGTGAAGCTGCCGGTGGTCGACCTGAACGCCGAGCCGCCGGCGGGGTCGAAGCAGAAGCTGGACGAGCTGGGGCCGGAGGGCTTCGCCCGCTGGCTGCGGGAGAGCAAGGCGCTGGCCGTCACCGACACCACGTTCCGCGACGCGCACCAGTCGTTGTTGGCGACGCGGGTGCGGACGAAGGACCTGTTGGCGATCGCGCCGCACGTGGCGCGGATGGCGCCGCAGCTGCTGTCGTTGGAGGCGTGGGGCGGCGCGACGTACGACGTGGCGCTGCGGTTCCTGGCCGAGGACCCGTGGGAGCGGCTGGCGGCGCTGCGCGAGGCGGTGCCGAACATCACGCTGCAGATGCTGCTGCGCGGCCGGAACACGGTGGGCTACACGCCGTACCCCGAGGCGGTGACCAGCGCGTTCGTCGAGGAAGCGACGAAGACGGGTATCGACATCTTCCGGATCTTCGACGCGCTCAACGACGTGGAGCAGATGCGGCCGGCGATCGAGGCGGTGCGCGAGACCGGCACGGCGCTGGCCGAGGTGTGCCTGTGCTACACCTCGGACCTCTCGAACCCGGACGAGCGGATCTACACGCTCGACTACTACCTCAAGCTGGCCGAGCAGATCGTGGGCGCCGGTGCGCACGTCCTCGCGGTGAAGGACATGGCGGGCCTGCTGCGCCCGCCGGCGGCGGCGCGGTTGGTGACGGCGCTGCGCAAGGAGTTCGACCTGCCGGTGCACCTGCACACGCACGACACGGCGGGTGGGCAGCTCGCCACCTACCTGGCGGCCATCCAGTCCGGGGTGGACGCGGTGGACGGCGCGGTGGCGTCGATGGCGGGCACGACGTCGCAGCCGCCGTTGTCGGCGATCGTGGCGGCGACGGACTACACGGACCGGGCGACCGGTCTGGACCTGCGCGCGGTGTGCGACCTGGAGCCGTACTGGGAGTCGGTGCGCAAGGTCTACGCGCCGTTCGAGTCGGGGATCCCCGGTCCGACGGGACGGGTGTACTCGCACGAGATCCCCGGTGGGCAGCTGTCGAACCTGCGGACGCAGGCGGTCGCGCTCGGGCTCGGGCAGAAGTTCGAGGAGATCGAGTCCATGTACGCGGCGGCCGACCGGATGCTCGGTCGGTTGGTGAAGGTGACGCCGTCGTCCAAGGTGGTGGGCGACCTGGCGTTGCACCTGGTCGGAGCGGGTGTCTCGCCGAAGGAGTTCGAGGCGGACCCGGGTCGGTTCGACATCCCGGCGTCGGTGATCGGGTTCCTGCACGGTGAGCTGGGCGACCCGCCCGGCGGGTGGCCGGAGCCGTTCCGGAGCAAGGCGTTGCAGGGGCGTGCCGCGCCGAAGGGCGTGGCGGAGCTGACCGACGACGACCTGAAGGGCTTGGAGCACGACCGGCGGGCGACGCTCAACAGGTTGCTGTTCCCGGCGCCGACGAAGGAGTTCCAGGCGCACCGGGAGGCGTACGGCGACACGAGTGTGCTGGGCAGCAAGGACTTCTTCTACGGGCTCAAGCCGGGGGAGGAGTACCAGGTCGACCTGGAGCCCGGGGTGCGGCTGCTGATCGGGCTGGAGGCCATCGGTGAGGCGGACGAGCGCGGTATCCGCACGGTGATGGCGACGTTGAACGGGCAGTTGCGGCCGATCCAGGTGCGCGACCGGTCGATCGCGGCCGAGGTGCCCGTGGCGGAGAAGGCGGACCGGGGCAACCCGGGGCACGTCGCGGCGCCGTTCGCCGGGGTCGTCACGCCCAGCGTGGCGGAGGACGAGCAGGTCGAGGTCGGGCAGACGATCGCGACGATCGAGGCGATGAAGATGGAGGCCGCGATCACGGCGCCCAAGGCCGGGCGGGTCAAGCGGCTCGCGGTGCGTGGGGTGCAGCAGGTCGAGGGTGGGGATTTGTTGATCGTGCTGGAGTGAGGTGGGCCGGCTCGGGGTCGGCTCGGGTTTGGGCTGGGCCGGGCAAGTCACTTCCGGCTCGATTTGACATGGGGCCCTTACGGGCACCCCAGGCAGGCCAAAGCCGGGCAGGCATGGCGGAAAAAGCACCCGCCAAGCCTGCCCGGCTTCGTCCAGCCTATGGCGCCCGAACCCATGTCAAATCGGGCCTAGGTGCTGGTGTTCCGGGTCCGTTGTGGTGGTGGATCAGCTGTTGCGGCGGGCGTGGTTCCGGAGGCCGTGGTTCCGGCGCGATGTGCGGAAAGCGGAGCGGGCTTGAGTGTTCGCGGCCACATCGGGCGTTCGGGGGAACCGGGGGGTTCGGGGCGGCGTTGGTCGTGGCATGAAGAAGGTCGCTGTCGGGTTGTTCGCTCTCACGGCCGGTGTTGTTGCCTGGGCGGCGCGGGATGTGTCGTTGGCGTTGGGTGGGAAGCCCGGTGGGGAGCGGGTGCGGCGGTCGCCCCGGTATCGCGACGGGAAGTTCCACAACGCGGCGAGCACGCGGACGATGCCGGACGGCGCGGCGGGGACCGTGCGGGAGATGTTCTTCGGTGGGCAGCAGCGGCGGCCCGTCGGTGAGGTGCCGTTGGTGCCGCCGACCGTTGGTTCGGCGGACGGGTTGCACATCACCTGGTACGGGCACGCGTCGACGTTGGTGGAGATCGACGGGGCGCGGGTGTTGATCGACCCCGTGTGGAGTGACCGGGTCTCACCGTCGCAAGTGGTCGGTCCGCGTCGGTTGCACCCCGTGCCGCACTCGTTGCCCGAGGTGGGGCCGGTGGACGCGGTGGTGATCTCGCACGACCACTACGACCACCTCGACCTGGCGACGGTGCGGGCGTTGACCGCGGACACGGACGCGGTGTTCGTGGTGCCGCTCGGCATCGGGGCGCACCTGCGCCGGTGGGACGTGCCCGAGCACCGGGTCGTGGAACTGGACTGGGACGAGTCGCACGAGGTGGCCGGCGTCACGTTGGTGGCCACGGCGGCGCAGCACTTCTCCGGCCGCGGCTTCCAGCGGGACAACACGCTGTGGGCGTCGTGGGTTCTGAAGGGGCCGGCGCACCGGGTCTACTACAGCGGCGACACCGGTTACTTCGACGGTTATCGGGCGATCGGCGAGGAGCACGGTCCGTTCGACGCCTCTTTGATCCAGATCGGTGCTTACGGGCCTGGTTGGCCGGACATCCACATGACGCCGGAAGAAGGCGTCACGGCGCATCGGGACGTGCGGGGTGGCCTCTTGATCCCGGTGCACTGGGCGACCTTCAACCTGGCGTTCCACGACTGGTCCGAGCCGGTCGACCGGGTGTGGCGCGAGGCGAAGGCGCACGGGGTGCCGTTGGCCGTGCCGCGGCCCGGCGAGCGGATCGACGTGGAGCAGCCGCCGGAGGTCGACGGGTGGTGGCAGGCGCTCGCGGTGGGACGATGACCCGGTGACCAGGATTGTCGCGGGCGCCGCCGGTGGCCGCCGGCTGCAAGTGCCGCCGAGGGGTACCCGTCCCACCTCCGACCGGGTTCGCGAGGCGTTGTTCAGCTCGTTGGAGACGCTGCTCGACCTCGACGGCGCGGTGGTGCTCGACCTGTACGCGGGGTCGGGGGCGCTCGGGTTCGAGGCGTTGTCGCGGGGTGCGGTGAGCGCCACGTTCGTGGAGTCGGACAAGCGGGCTGCCGAAGTCCTGAAGAGCAACGCCAAGGTGGTCGCGCTGCCCGGCGCGACGGTGGTGAACCGCACCGCCGAGGCCGTGGTGGGCGGTGTGGCGGAGGTGGCGTGCGACGTCGTCTTCGCCGATCCGCCCTACGCGGTGACGGACGGGCAGCTCAACCGGCTCCTCGCGTCGCTGGTCACGAACGGTTGGACGAAACCGGGGTCGCTGATCGTCGTGGAACGCGACGCGCGCAGTCCTGAACCGATTTGGCCGAGTCCGGTGGAATCGTTGCGCAGCAAGCGATACGGCGACACGGCGCTGCACTGGGCCGAACAGGTCGACGCCTCCGGGTGATGCCGACCACGCACCGGAGTGGACGCGTCCGATCGGGTGCTACCGTCCGAAACCATGACGCGTGCCGTGTGCCCCGGCTCCTACGACCCGGCCACCAACGGACACCTGGACATCATCGGCAGAGCGGCGAAGCTCTACGACGAGGTCGTCGTCGCCGTGCTCATCAACAAGACCAAGAAGACGTTGTTCTCGGTGGAAGAGCGCACGGAGATGCTGCGCGAGGTCACCTCGCAGTGGCCGAACGTCCGCGTCGACTCCTGGCACGGCCTGCTGGTCGACTACTGCCGGGAGAACGACGTCCAGGCCATCATCAAGGGCCTGCGCGCGGTCAGCGACTACGACTACGAGCTGCAGATGGCGCAGATGAACTACCAGCTCAGCGGGGTCGAGACGCTGTTCATGCCGACGAACCCGATCTACAGCTTCCTGGCCAGCTCCCTGGTCAAGGACGTGGCGACCTACGGCGGCGACGTGACGAGCCTGGTGCCGCCGTCGATCAAGGACCGGCTCACGGCCAGGCGCGCAGAGGGTCGTTGACCGGTCACGGTCCGTTAACTTGAGGACCGCCTCTTCGTCGCTGGGTGCGGTTAGCGTTCACTGGCATGAGCGAGATCACATCGCGCACCGCGAAGGTGCTGCTCTCCCTGCTGCTGGTCCTCGCGGGCACGTTCACCACCTCGACCCAGGCGGTCGCGGCCGAGTCGGTCGCGGTCGCGCAGGCCGCCTGCGGTGACACGTCCGGCTTCCGCAAGGTCGCCCTCTCCGCCCTGCCCGTCCAGGCGACCGACACCGTGAGGTTGGTCCAGCGGGGCGGGCCGTACCCGTATCCGCAGGACAACCAGACCTTCTACAACCGCGAGGGCATCCTCCCGGCGTGCTCGACCGGCTACTACCGGGAGTACACGGTCAAGACGCCCGGGGTCTCCACCCGCGGCGCGCGGCGGATCGTGACCGGCAACGCCACCCCGAAGCTGTACTTCTACACGTCGGACCACTACGCGAGCTTCGTCCTGGTGGACATCACCCGTTAGCCGGACACGCCCTGCCGATCTCCCGGCGGCGAAGAGATCGGCAGGGCACACTAGGACGGGTACTGCTGTGGGCGCGAGGAGTGTGACGTGTACCGGGTGTTCGAGGCCCTCGACGAGCTGGTCACGATCGTCGAGGAAGCGCGTGGCGTGCCGATGACCTCCGGGTGCGTCGTGCCGCGCGGCGACGTGCTCGAACTCCTCGACGACGTGCGCGACGCCATCCCGGCGGAGCTGGACGACGCCCAGGACGTGCTCGACCACCGCGACGAGCTGGTCGGCAAGGCGCAGCACGACGCGGACCAGGCGCTGAGCAAGGCGCGGTCGGACTCCGAGCGGATGGTCGCCGAGGCGCAGCACGAGGCCGAGCGGATGCTGTCCGAGGCCCGGGCCCGGGCCGAGCGGATGGTCGCCGAGGCCGAGGACCAGGCGCAGCGCACCGTCTCCGCGGGCCGCCAGGAGTACGAGGACCTGGTGGGCCGGGCGCACGCCGAGGCCGACCGCATGGTCCAGGCGGGCCGGGCCAACTACGAGCGCGCGATCGAGGAGGGCCGGGCGGAGCAGGCGCGCCTGGTCGACGGGACCGAGGTCGTGCAGGCCGCGCACGCCGAGGCCGCCCGCGTGCTGGACGCCGCCCAGACGGAGGCGATCCGGCTGCGCAGCGAGTGCGACGCGTACGTGGACGGCAAGCTGGCCGACTTCGAGGACCTGCTCGCGCACACCCTGCGCAGCGTCGGGAAGGGTCGCTCGCACCTGCGCGGCCCGGCCGTCGCGAGCGCGGCGGCGCCGTTCGACTACCACGAATGACCCGACCGGACGACGCCCCGACCAGCCGATTTCACGTGGACGCCCGTTGTCCCGTACCCTTGACCGGCTGGTCGTGGTAAGTCCCCGACGGCAACACCAAACATCATGTCTGAGCATCGTCACGCCTCCGCGCGTCCCACAGCGACCGGGCCCTGGGTCATCGACACCAGGGACCTCGGGCGTCGTGCGGGCTCCAGCCGCGGGGTGCGCCGGACGGTGCCCGCTGAGGGCGTCGGCCTGCTCGGCGTGATCGCGGTGCCGGCGGGGGGCAACGTCGAACTCGACCTCCTGCTGGAGTCGGTGGTCGAAGGCGTGCTCGTGACGGGCACGGCCGCGACGGTGGTCGAAGGCGAGTGCTCGCGCTGCCTCGACCCGCTGTCCGCGGAGGTCGAGGTGGAGCTGACCGAGCTGTACGCGTACCCGGACAGCACCACCGACGAGACGACCGAAGAGGACGAGGTCAGCCGTCTGCACGACGACCTGATCGACCTCGAACCCGTGGTGCGCGACGCCATCGTGCTCGCGCTGCCACAGGTGCCGCTGTGCTCGCCGGACTGCCTCGGGCTGTGCGTCGACTGCGGCGGCAGGCTGGCTGATCTCGGCCCCGACCACGGGCATGAGACGATTGACCCCCGTTGGGCCGCCCTCCAAGAGCGGTTCGACGGGAATCGTGACAATCCAGAGGAGAACTAGTCGTGGCCGTCCCGAAGCGGAAGATGTCGCGCTCGAACACGCGCTCGCGCCGCGCTCAGTGGAAGACCAGTGCTGTGCACCTGGTGGCTTGCCAGAACAGGGCCTGCCGCCAGCCGAAGCCGCAGCACATCGCCTGCCCGGCCTGTGGCCAGTACGACGGCCGCCAGGTCGTCCAGCCGGCCTGATCACCCCTCTGGCGAAGGTAGCGGCGAATCGTGGGGGGTAGGTCGTCGCGCGGTCGGTCCGCCGACCGCGCCCCGTTGCTCGAAGCGCTCGGCGTCCCGTTGGACGCCGAGCTGCTGACGCTCGCGCTCACACACCGGTCGTACGCGTACGAGAACGGCGGACTGCCGCCGAACGAGCGACTGGAATTCCTCGGCGACGCGGTGCTCGGCCTCGTCGTCACCGATCACCTGTACCGCACGCACCCCGAGCTGCCCGAGGGCCAGCTCGCCAAGCTCCGCGCGAGCGTGGTGAACATGCACGCCCTGGCGGGCGTGGCCCGGGGTCTCGGCGACGACGGGTTGGGCGGGCACCTCCTGCTCGGTCGCGGCGAGGAGCTGACCGGCGGCAGGGACAAGGCGAGCATCCTCGCGGACGGCCTGGAAGCCGTCATCGGCGCGGTGTACCTGCAGTTCGGCATCGAAACCGCGCGTCAACTCGTTCACCACCTGTTCGACCCGCTGTTGGCCGAAGCGCCGCTGCGTGGTGCTGGACTGGACTGGAAGACGAGTCTCCAGGAGCTGACCGCGTCCGCCGGCCTGGGCGTCCCCGAGTACCGGGTGGACGACCAGGGCCCCGACCACCGCAAGGAGTTCACCGCGACGGTGCTCGTCGGTGGACAGGCCTACGGGACCGGTGACGGGCGCACGAAGAAGGAAGCCGAGCAGAAGGCGGCCGCGGCCGCCTACCGCGTGCTGCAGGAACGGGTCCGCGCCGAGGAGACCGGCGCGTCCGGGAACGGCCACGCACCCGGCTCGGCCACGCAGGCTTCACCCCAGGCTTCACCTCAGGCTTCACCTACTCAGGAAGACTGACGCCGAAATGTATGCCACGAACGTCCGGACGAACCGGCGCGCGCGCCACGCGCGTCCGTCCCGCCCGCTGAACGCCAGCCGCAACGGCGGCATCCAGGGCCTGGTCCTCGTGCGCGACACCGCCCAGGCGGGCGGCTGGGTGCTCAAGCCGACCAAGCCGCAGGCCGCCGCCTACCAGATGCTCGAAGAGCTGGAGCAGGCCGAGGCCGCCGCCGCCGAGCGCGAGTCCGAGGACTGATCACCCGCCGGTGCCCGAGCTGCCCGAGGTAGAGGTCGTCCGCCGAGGTCTGCACGAGCACGTCGCGGGGAGGACCGTCGAAGCGGTAGAAGTCCTCCACCCACGCGCGATCCGCCGACACCTGCCTGGTGCGGCGGATTTCGCCATGCGCCTGACCGGTCAGCGACTGGAGGCCGCGCGCCGTCGCGGCAAGTACCTGTGGGTCGACCTGTCGGGCGGCGACGCCATGCTCGCGCACCTCGGCATGAGCGGCCAGATGCTGGTCCAGCCCGTCGGCGCGCCCGACGAGAAGCACCTGCGGGTGCGGGTCCGGTTCGCCGACGGCGGCCCGGAGCTGCGGTTCGTCGACCAGCGCACGTTCGGCGGGTTGGCGTTGGCGGAGATCGTCGAGGTCGACGGCGCCCGGCTGCCGAAGCCGGTGGCGCACATCGCGCGCGACCCGATGGACCCGGCCTTCGACCCGGACGCGGCGGTCGCGGCGTTGCGGAAGCGGCGGACCGAGGTCAAGCGCGCGTTGCTCGACCAGACGCTCGTCTCCGGCGTGGGGAACATCTACGCCGACGAGGCGCTGTGGCGGGCCGGGCTGCACGGGTTGCGGCCCGTGGACAAGCTGACCAGGCCCAAGGCCGCCGAGCTGCTCGCGCACGCCACGCAGGTGATGCACGAGGCGCTCGGCGAGGGCGGGACGTCGTTCGACGCGCTCTACGTCAACGTGAACGGCCAGTCGGGCTACTTCGACCGGTCACTGGCCGTGTACGGGCGGGAGAACGAGCCGTGCCGGCGGTGCGGGACGGCGATCCGGCGCGAGCCGTTCATGAACCGCTCGTCCTACTCGTGCCCGCGCTGCCAGCCCCGGCCGAGGGGCTGACGGCCGGGCTCACCGCGCCGGGTCGGCCAGCCTGCGCAGCACGGGCGTGACCGCTCGGAGCGCGTCGCGCTCGGCCGGCTCCAACCGGGCGATCCGTTCGGACAACAGCTCCGCCTCGCCGTGCGCGAGGGACAGGATGGTCTCCCGGCCGAGGCCGGTCAGCTCGACGATCGTGGCCCGCCCGTCGGCCGGATCGGATTCGCGGCGCACCAGGCCGCTCGATTCCAGGCCCGTCACCACCGTGGTCGCCGTCGGCTGCGAGCACAGCGCCCGCACCGCGATCTCGCCGATCCTCATCGGCCCCTGCGACGCGAGTTCCGCGAGCACCAGCAGCTGGGTGGGCTGCAGGCGCCGGACGGACGCGGACTGGCGCAGGCTGCGGATCAGCCGGTGCACGGCGACCACGAGTTGTAACGCGTCCTGATTAGTCACACTGGTGGTCATCAGACCTCCTCGTGGCTCACCGTGAGTGAGCAAGTGTCCGAATTCGGACAGGACATTCGCACTTTCGCAGTACGGCTGTCCAGGGAATGGATTCATTCGCACCCGGATGTACTCACGCTTTCCGCACCGATGCGGAGAAGGACGCGTCAAAACGGCATAAAGGGAGAACAGAACCGCATCAAGGGCCCGTCAGGAAGTTCGCCGAACGTAGTCGGGCACGGTGGGCGCGCGAGGTCCGGGCGTAGTGTCTCAGCGTGACAAAGGTGCTGGTCGTCGATGACGAGCCGCAGATCGTGCGGGCGTTGCGGATCAACCTGTCGGCCCGCGGCTACTCGGTCCTGACCGCGCACGACGGCACGACGGCGCTCAAGGCGGCGGCCGAGGGCAAGCCGGACGTGGTGGTGCTCGACCTCGGGCTGCCGGACGTGGACGGCAGCGAGGTGATCGCGGGTCTGCGCGGCTGGACGACCGTGCCGATCATCGTGCTGTCCGCGCGGGTCGACTCCGCCGACAAGGTGCAGGCGCTGGACGCGGGCGCCGACGACTACGTGACCAAGCCGTTCGGGATGGACGAGCTGCTGGCCAGGCTGCGGGCGGCGGTGCGGCGCTCGGCGGTGGCGGAGGGCGAGGACGCGGTCGTGGAGACGGCGTCGTTCACGGTCGACCTGGCGGCGAAGAAGGTGCGCCGAGCCGGCGTCGAGGTGCACCTGACGCCGACGGAGTGGGGCCTGCTGGAGATCCTGGCCCGCAACCGCGGCCGGCTGGTGGCGCAGAAGCAGCTGCTGCAGGAGGTGTGGGGCCCGGCGTACGCGAAGGAGACCCACTACCTGCGCGTGTACCTGGCCCAGTTGCGGCGCAAGCTGGAGCCCGAGCCGGCGCGTCCGCGGCACCTGGTGACCGAGCCCGGCATGGGCTACCGGTTCGAGGTCTAGCGCACGTCCGGAGAGGGCTGCCCCGCCGCCACGGAGACCTGCAGGCCCGGTCGTCCGTCGTAGCCGAGGGCTGATTCTGCGCCGCGTCGGCCGACGATCTGCGCGCGTCGGCCGACGCGGTATGGGCCGCGGCCCCGTGACCGCTCAACCCGCCGGCATCGTGGGGTGGCGCTGGAACGCCAGGGCGGTGCGCACCACCAGCTCCTTGGTGATGGCCGCCGCACGGCCGGTGAGCACGCGTTCCCTGGGGCGGTCGTCGGCGTCCACGAACTGGATCAGGGCGTCCCTTCGACCGAGGCTGATGCACCGGATGCGGTACCGGAAGTCGAGCCGATCGGCCGGCTGCCCGCCGTCGAGCCGCTTCGCCAGCGCCCGCACGGCCTGCTGCGACGTCGGCAGGCCGGTCGCGCACGCCATGCGCAGTTCGAGGCCGTCGTGCCGCTTCATCGCGGCGGCGTCGCCGATGCCCTGGACGTCCGGGTGCGAGATCGACGTCAACGTCTGGTCGACCAGCATCCGACCGCGGTCGTCCACCGCGAACCCGGCCCGTGCGGCCAGGTCCGGCACGGCGAAACCGGCCGTCCAGACGACGGTGTCGGCGGCGACGAGCTCGTCGGCGCCGAGCACCAGGCCGTCGGCGCGGACCTCGGTGACGTGCGCGTGGTCGCGGACCCGGACGCCGAGCCGGTCGAACACCTCGCGCACGTGCCGCCTGCCCTTGTCCGACAGGGCATCGCCGAAGCCGCCGGCGGTGACCAGCACCACGTCCAGGTCGGGGCGCGACTCGGCCAGCTCGGAGGCGGCCTCGATGCCGGTCAGCCCGCCGCCCGTGACGGCGACCGTGCGCGCGGTCTTCAGCGCCACGGCCAGCTCCTGCGCGTCCTCCCGGGTGGAGAGGGCGTGCGCGTGCTCGGCCGCGCCCGGGACGCCGGCCAGGTCGGCGTGGCTGCCCAGCGCGTAGATCAGCCGGTCGTAGGCCAGCGCGCCGTCGGTGAGCCGGACCTTGCGCGCGTCGGGGTCGATGTCGGTGACCCGGTCGACCACCAGCTCGACCCCGGTGCCCTTGAGGACGTCGGCGAGCGGGACGTCGCGCAGCCGCTGCCCGGTCGCGAACTGGTGCAGCCGGACCCGTTCGACGAACCGGTCCCGCGCGTTGACGAGCGTGACCCGCGAGTCGGTCCACTTCGCCGCCAGCTTGGCCGCGGCCAGACCCGCGTAACCCGCACCGACCACCACGATGTGCTCTGCCATGTTCGGCTCCTTTCGCCTGTCAGAGGAGCGAAACGGGAGCGTCGGGTGTGACGGCTTAGGGTGTGAAGCGTGTCACCGGTTTCCCTGATCCACACCTGGCAAGTGCCCGCGCCGGCGCTCGTCGCGGCCCGCGAGCTGCTCGACGAGGCGTTCGACGGCGATTTCGGCGACGAGGACTGGGAGCACAGCCTGGGCGGCGTGCACGCCTTCGTCTGGGACGGCGACGAGCTGATCGGCCACGGCGCCGTCGTGCAGCGTCGGTTGCTGCACGTACGCCGGGTCGCGGGTGTCCCGCACCCGACCCGCGCGCTGCGGGCCGGGTACGTGGAAGGCGTCGCGGTGCGTGCGGACCGACGTCGTCAGGGCGTGGGCGGGGTGGTGATGGCCGCGCTGGAGGACGTCGTGCGCGGCGCGTACCCCCTCGGCGCCCTCAGCGCGTCGGAGGAGGGCCAGGAGTTCTACGCGGCGCGGGGGTGGCAGCGCTGGCGGGGCAGGACGTTCGCGATGACGCCGACCGGGGTCGAGCGCACCGAGGAAGAGGACGACGGGGTCTTCGTCCTGCCGGTCGTGCCGCTCGACCTGACGGGCGACCTCGCGTGCGACTGGCGTGACGGCGACGTCTGGTAGCTACGGCTCGCCGGTTTCGTCCTCGTCGTCCTTGGTCGTCGGCGTGGTGGCGCTGGTCGACGCGGAGGACGACGGCGAGGGCGGGCGGTAGGACGCCGGCGGGTTGCTCGGCGGCTGGGCGGTGAGCCGGGGTTCGGACGACGTCGCCGCGCTGGTCCCCGGCGCCGGGTCCGCCGCCGGTGGTGTCCCGTTCTCCGGTGTGGAGCCCGGCTCCTTGCGCGGCGGCTGCTCGCCCGCGCGCTTGGACACGGTGACCACCAGCGTGGCCGTCCTCGCGTCCGGCGCGGCGGCGTCCGGCGCGTCCTCGGTCGTCAGCACCTCGACCTCGGGCACCGGCGGTGGCGAGGCCGTCGACCCGCCGCCGGTCAGCACCGACGCGAGGGTGGCGATCACGGTGGCGACGACGGCGCCGCCCGCGGCGAGCAGCACGACCGCGGTGATCTTCTTCTTCGGCGGCGCGGTCTGGTCTTCCTCGAACACACCATCTCCCTGTGGGGGATCCGGACGGATGGTCAGTGTTCGGGTTATCGGCCGCTCAGGCCGCCTACCTCAACGTTCGGGCGGTCCACCACACGATGGTGTGGCGGACCGTCACCGACCGCGGATGATCTCGTTACTAGCTGGCGCTGTTGGTCGTCGTGGTGGTCGTCGGTGCAGTCGTGGTGGTGGTCGTCGTCGTGATCACGGGCGGCGTCGTGGTGGTGGTCGTCGTGACCACCGGCGGCGTCGTGGTGGTCGTCGGCTGGGGCTGGGGGTCGTCCACCACCGTGGTCGTGGTGGTGCCGTCCGGCCGGGTCACCGTGGTCACGCGGGTGCGGCGCGACGTGGTCGTCGTCGTGGTCGCGTCGGTCGTCGTGGTGGTCGACTCCGCGGTGGTGGTCATGCTGACCGAGGAGGACGACGACGTGCGCGGCGCCGTGCTGAGGGTGCTGCGGGACACGACGTCCTCGCGCGGCAGCTGGTTGGCGGGCGACGCGTCCGGGGTCGCGCCCGCCAGGGACGCGATGGTGGCGAAGATCGTCGACACGGCGACACCGGACGCGGCCAGCAGCACGTGGGGCGACACGCGCGGGCGGGTGCGCTCGGGCTCCGGGGTCTCGTACAACGGTTCTCCCATGGTCTGTCGGACGTCGTCTCTACCAGCCGAAGTTCTGGGTCCAGTACCAGCCGCGGGTGTCCAGGCCCACGCCGATGGTGGTGAACCCGCAGTTCAGGATGTTGCGGCGGTGCCCGTCGGAGTTCATCCAGGCCTTCATGACCTGCTCGGCGGACCGCTGGCCCATGGCGATGTTCTCCCCGCCGGGGCTCGGGTAGCCCGCGGCGCGCATGCGCTGGGCGAAGTCGACGCCCTCGGGGGTCGTGTGCGAGAAGTAGTCGCGCTGGGCCATGTCGGCGCTGTGGCCCTGCGCGGCCTTGACCACCCGGTCGTCCACCGCCAGCGGCTTGCAGCCGGCGAGGTCGCGCGCCTCGTTCACCAGGGCGACGACCTGCTGCGCCTGCGTCGTGTCGGCGGGCGGGGTCGTCGTCGTGGGCGCGGGCGACGGCTCGGACGTCGTGGTCGTCGGCTCCGTCGTCGTGGTGGTGGTCGTGGTCGTGGTGGTCGTCTCGGTGGTGGTCACCGTGGACGGCGGCGCCTCGGTCGTGGTCGGCCGGACCTCCGGCTCACGGCTCTGCGCGGGCCCGCCCACACCCCCGACCCCGCCGACGCCGATGTTGTCGGAACCGCCGCGCTGTGCTGCGCTTTCCCCGACGAACGGGGCGAGCTGTTCCGGGTTGGCGACGGCGACGCCGGTCGCACCGGCCGCGCCGAGGAGCAGGCCGACGAGTCCGCCGATCACGGACCGGTTACCGCGCCGTGCTGTCACGGTCGCGCACCGTACCACTAACGGGTGAAATGACAGGATGGCTCTTGTGGCTGGAGTAGAGCAGACCGTGCGCCTGACCGCCTGGGTGCGGGGTCACGTGCAGGGTGTCGGTTTCCGGTGGTGGACCCGCGCCAGGGCGCTTGAGCTGGGACTTGTCGGTTCGGCGTCCAACCTGCGTGACGGCCGGGTCGAGGTGAACGCCGAAGGTTCGGAGGCCGCGTGCCGGGAGCTGCTGACTGCGTTGCGTTCGGGTGATACCCCCGGTCGGGTGGACTCGATCGTGGAGCGCTGGTCGGAGGCCCGCGGCGGCTTCACGGGTTTCGTGGAGCGTTGAACGCCGAGGGGCCCGATGGCGTAGTACATCGATGTGGACCGTGGCGAAGATGTCGTCAGGCAGCTGTACGGCCGTTGGCGCGGCCCGCTGCACGGCTACGTCCTGCGTCTGGTCGGCGGTGACCACCAGCAGGCGGAGGACGTCGTCCAGGAGACGTTGCTGCGGGCGTGGCGGCACGTCGACGAGCTGACACCCGCCGACGCGGGCCCGTGGCTGTACACCGTGGCCAGGAACCTGGTCATCTCCGGCTTCCGCAAGCGCGGCGGCCGCAACAGCGAGGTGCAGATCGAACCGGGCGACCTGCCGCCGGTCGCGGACGAGGTGGAGCACGTCCTGCAGAGCTGGCAGGTCGCGGAGGTGCTGCGCGCGCTCAGCGCCGACCACCGCAACGTGGTGATCGAGCTGTACTACCGGCGGCGTTCGGTGGCTGAGGCGGCCGCGGTGCTGGGCATCCCGCCCGGCACGGTCAAGTCGCGCTGCTTCTACGCCCTGCGGGCGCTGCGGGACGCGTTGGAGGAGCGGGGGGTGACGGAGTCGTGAGCTGCGCGGAGACCGTGGCGCTCGGCGCCTACCTGCTCGGCTCGCTCGACCCGGCGGAGCGGTCGTCGTTCGAGCGGCACGTGCGCGGTTGCGCCGCCTGCCGGCGGGAGATGGTCCGGTTGGCCCCGCTGCCCGGGTTGCTCGGCCAGGTGCAGCTGTCGGACCTGGAGCTGCCGTTCGACGACCCCGCGCCCGATCCCGACCTGCGACCGCTGCCGCCCGCGCCCGAACCGGCGCACGTGCCCGCGGCGGGACGGCGGAGACGGTGGCCGGTGCTGGTCGGCGCCGCCGCGCTCGTCGTGCTCGTGGCGCTGGGCGTGCTCCTGGTGCCGCGGCTGACCGGGGACGACGCCGTGACGTGGCACGCCGCCGACGCCGCGTCCGGCGTGGTGGCCACCGCGGACCTCGTCGGCAAGTCGTGGGGGACCGAGCTGTGGATGAGCATCGAGAACATGCCCAAGGGCACGAGGTGCAAGCTGATCGTCCACGACCGGGCCGGGCGGACCGAGATCGGCGGCTGGTGGGGCACCGACCACGCCCCGGACGAGCGGATCCCCGGCGCCACGTCGTTCCCGGTCGGGGAGATCGAACGGCTCGACCTCGTGGTCGACATGTTGGTCCTGGTCTCGGTCCGGCCGTGATCGCGCAGGTCAGCGTGCCGCCGACTGGTTCGCGGCCCGCACGGGTACTCTGCCCCGCGTGCACCTCAAGAGCCTGACGCTGAAGGGGTTCAAGTCCTTCGCCTCGGCTACCACGCTGCGCTTCGAGCCGGGGATCACCTGCGTCGTCGGACCGAACGGCTCGGGCAAGTCGAACGTGCTCGACGCGCTGCGCTGGGTGATGGGCACGCAGGGCGCGAAGGACCTGCGCGGCGGCAAGATGGAGGACGTCATCTTCGCCGGCACGTCCGGCCGCGCGCCGCTGGGCCGCGCCGAGGTGACGCTGACCATCGACAACTCCGACGGCGCGCTGCCGATCGACTACGTCGAGGTGTCGATCACCCGCCGGATGTTCCGCGAGGGCGCCACCGAGTACGAGATCAACGGCAACTCCTGCCGGCTGATGGACATCCAGGAACTGCTCAGCGACTCCGGCATCGGCCGCGAGATGCACGTGATCGTCGGCCAGGGCCAGCTCGCCGCGATCCTGGAGTCCAAGCCCGAGGAGCGGCGCGCGTTCGTCGAGGAGGCCGCGGGCGTCCTGAAGCACCGCAAGCGCAAGGAGAAGGCGCTGCGGAAGCTGGAGGCGATGCAGGCGAACCTGACCCGCCTGACCGACCTCACCGCCGAGCTGCGCCGCCAGCTCAAGCCGTTGGGCAAGCAGGCCGAGATCGCGCGGCGCGCGCAGGTCGTGCAGTCGGAGCTGCGGGACGCGCGGATGCGCCTGCTGGCCGACGACCTGGTGACGCAGCGCGAGGCGTTGGCGCGCGAGGAGCAGGACGAGGCCGCCGCCCGCGCCCGCCGGGCCGAGGTGGAGAAGTCGCTGCAGCAGGCCCAGGTGCAGCAGAACGAGCTGGAGGACCAGGTCGCGGCCGACGCGCCGAAGCTCCAGCAGGCCCAGGACACCTGGTACCGGCTGTCGGCGTTGGAGGAACGCCTGCGCGGCACGGTGCGGCTGGCCGTGGAGCGGGAGCGGCACCTGTCGGCGGCGGTGGACGCGCCGCGCGGCGGGCGTGACCCGGACGAGCTGGACGCCGAGGCCGAGCAGACCGCGGAGCTGGAGCAGGAGCTCCAGGACGGCGTGACCGAGGCCCGGGTGGGGCTGGCGGAGGCCGTGGAGACGCGGGCCGAGCTGGAGCGCATGGTGTCCGCGGCGGAGAAGGCGCACCTGGCCGCGGTGCGGGCGATCGCCGACCGGCGCGAGGGCCTGGCCCGGCTGTCCGGTCAGGTGGAGGCGCTGCGGTCGAAGACGAGCGCGACCGCCGAGGAGATCGAGCGGATGTCGGTCGCGCTGGCCGAGGCGGTCGAGCGGTCGGAGGTCGTGCAGCAGGAGCTGGCCGAGGCCCGTGAGGTGACCGGGACCGAGGACGAGGACGACGTCGGGCTCGACGAGCGGCACCGGCTGGCGGTGGAGTCCGACGACGCCGCGCGCCGCCGGGTCGAGGAGCTGGTCAAGGCCGAGCGGACGGCCGAGCGGGACATCGCGTCGTGGAAGGCACGGGTGGACGCGCTGTCGCTGGGCCTGACCCGCAAGGACGGCGCGGGCGCGTTGCTGGCGTCGCGGCTGCCCGGGTTGCTGGGCTCGGTCGCGGCGCTGCTGACCGTGGAGCCGGGCGCGGAGGTCGCGCTGGCGGCGGCGCTGGGCCCGATCGCGGACGCGGTCGCGGTGGCGTCCGGCGCGGACGCGGTGGCGGCGCTGGAGCTGTTGAAGGAGCAGGACACCGGTCGGGCCGGGGTGCTGGTGGGCGGCGCGCCGGTGAGCGTCGACCGGTCCGGGTGGCCGTCGTTGCCGTCGGACGCGCGGTGGGCCGTGGACGTGGTGCAGGCGCCGGAGCCGCTGCGGCCCGCGTTGCACCGCGCGTTGGACCGGGTCGTGGTGGTGGACTCGCTGGCCACCGCGCGCGGGTTGGTGGAAGCGCACCCGTCGGTGCGCGCGGTGACCCGTGACGGCGACGTGCTCGGCGCGGACTGGGCGGTCGGCGGGTCCGGGCGCAGCCAGAGCGTCATCGAGGTCCAGGCCGCGGTGGACGAGGCTTCGGAGAAGCTGGCGCTGGCCGAGCGCGCGCTGGAGCAGTCCACGGCCGCTCTTGAGGGCGCACGGGCCGAGCAGCAGGCACGGCGTGCCGAGGTCGCCGCGGTGAAGGAGCAGCTCAACGAGGCCAAGGTGCGGCGCGCCCGGTCGTCGGAGCGGCTGAACCGGCTGGCCGCGGCGGTGCGCTCGGCCGAGGCCGAGGTGGAGCGCGTGCGGGCGCAGCGGGCGAAGGTCGAGGCGGCCCGCGAGGAGAACCTGCTCAAGCTCGGCGAGCTGGAAGAACGCCTGCTGGTGGCGGAGGAGCAGCCGCTGGACGACGAGCCGGACACGTCCCACCGCGACGAGATGGCGGCCGAGCTGGCCGCCGCGCGCCAGGGCGAGGTGGACGCCCGGCTGGCGTTGCGGACCGCCGAGGAGCGCGCCCGAGCGTTGCAGGGCAAGGCGGAGGGGCTGCGCCGGGCGGCGCGTGCCGAGCGCGAGGCGCGGGAACGCGCCCAGCGCGCCCACGCCGCCCGGGCCAGGGGCGCGGTCGTGGCGAAGGCCGTGGTGCGGGGCGGCGAGGTCGCGCTGGAGCGGATCGCCGCGTCGTTGGGCCGGGCGGCGCGGGAACGTGACGCGGCGCAGGAGCGCAAGGCGCGGCGCGAGACGTACCTGGCGCAGGTGCGCAACCTCGTCCGCGAGATGTCGGTGGAGCTGGAGAAGCTGACCGACGCCGTGCACCGCGACGAGGTGCTGCGGGCCGAGCAGCGGATGCGCATCGAGCAGCTGGAGACCAAGGTCGCCGAGGAGTTCGGCATCGGCCTGGAGGACCTGGTCGCCGAGTACGGCCCGGACGTGTTCATCCCGCCGTCGCAGCAGGAGGTGGCCGAGTACGAGGCGGCCAAGGAGCGCGGCGAAATGGTCACCGCGCCGCAGCCGATGCCGTACGACCGGGACACGCAGGCGCGGCGGGCCAAGCGCGCCGAGCGGGACCTGTCGCTGCTGGGCAAGGTCAACCCGCTGGCGCTGGAGGAGTTCGCGGCGCTGGAGGAGCGCTACAAGTTCCTGTCCAACCAGCTGGAGGACATCAAGGCGACGCGGCGCGACCTGCTGACCGTGGTGAAGGAGGTCGACGACAAGATCCTGGAGGTCTTCACGTCGGCCTACGAGGACGTCGCGCGCGAGTTCGAGGTCGTGTTCAAGGTGCTGTTCCCCGGTGGCGAGGGACGGCTGGTGCTGACCGAGCCGGACGACATGCTGACCACCGGCATCGAGCTGGAGGCCAGGCCGCCGGGCAAGAAGGTCAAGCGGCTGTCGCTGTTGTCGGGTGGCGAGAAGTCGCTGGCGGCGGTGGCCATGCTGGTCGCCATCTTCCGGGCGCGGCCGTCGCCGTTCTACGTGATGGACGAGGTCGAGGCGGCGTTGGACGACACCAACCTGCACCGGCTGATCAGCCTGTTCGAGCAGCTGCGCGAGCACTCGCAGCTGCTGATCATCACGCACCAGAAGCCGACGATGGAGATCGCCGACGCGCTGTACGGCGTCTCGATGCGCGGTGACGGCATCAGCCAGGTGATCTCCCAGCGCCTGCGGGGCGAGGACAAGCCGAAGCGCGCCAAGGCCGCACCGAAGGCCGCCGCGGCCATCGCCGCCGACGCCGCTGCGGACGTCGAGGTCGTGCCCGGTGACGCCGTCGACGTCGCTGGGGAAGCCGCCGCCGAGGACGCGCCGGTCGCCGAGGACGCGCCCGTCATCGAGCCCGGATCGACCTCGCCCGCCTAGGACCGGACCCGTAACGGGCGTTCCCCGGCGGTCGACTTCGTGATCAAGGGGAGTGCCCGGCCGCCGTGCGGCGGCCCGTGGGCGCGCGGTCACGAGGGGGTTCGATGCGTTGGTGGTCATGGGTGGGAGCGGTCCTGTCCGCGGTTCTGGTGACCGGGGTGCTGCTCCCCGCGGCGGCACGAGCGGGAGCCACGACGCCTTACGCGTTCGACGACCGGGCCTACACGCCGGTCACGCCGACGCGGGTCCTCGACACCCGTAGCGGCCTCGGCGCGCCGGCGGGCCCGGTCGGCCGGCAGGGTCGGGTCGACGTGCGGACGGCGGGGCGCGGCGGGGTGCCCGCCACGGGCGTGGCCGCGGTCGCGATCAACCTGACCGGCACCGAGCCGACCGCCACCACCCACGTGATCGCCTACCAGGCCGGTGACACCAGGCCGACGGCCAGCAACCTGAACCTGGTCGCCGGCCAGACCGCGCCCAACGCGGTGGTCGTCAAGCTCGGCGCGGACGGCTCGATCAGCCTCTACAACAACGACGGGTCGGTGCACCTGATCGTCGACGTGGTCGGCTGGTTCGCCCACGTCCCCGACTTCACCGCCACCCGGCCCGCGCGCCTGCTCGACACCCGCTCGGGCCTCGGCGCCCCGGCGGGCAAGGTGGGTCCGCGCGGCAGCGTCGACCTGGACGTGACCGGCGTGGGCGGTGTGCCCGCCGCGGGCATCGGCGCGGTGGTGGTCAACCTGACCGGGACGGAAGCCACCGAGGGCACGCACGTCATCACCCACGCGAAGGGCACCCCGAGGCCGTCGACCAGCACCCTCAACGTGGTCGCCGGGCAGACCGTGCCGAACCTGGCGGTCGTCGAGGTCGGTGCGGACGGCAGCATCAGCCTCTACAACAACGCGGGTTCGATCCACCTCTTGGTCGACGTCGTCGGCTGGTTCGCGATCGGCGCGGACTACGGCGGTGTCGCGCCGACCCGCCTCTTCGACAGCCGCACCGATCACCCCGTCCGGGAGGTCGGGGGCGTGGACGTCGAGGTCGCCGGTCAGGGCGGTGTGCCCGCGGTGGGCGTGGGCGCGGTCGTGCTCAACGTGACCGCGACCGAGGCGAACCGCAGCACCTACGTGACCGCGGCTCCGGTGGAGAATCCCTTCCCGCGGATCAGCAACGTGAACGTCGAGCCGGGGCAGACCGCGTCGAACCTGGTGGTCGTCGAGCTCGGCCCCTCGGGCCGGGTGCACCTGCACTCCTGGAAGAGCGACGTCCACCTCGTCGTCGACGTCGTCGGGTGGTTGTCGGTCGGCGTCACCGCCGCGGTCGACAAGCCGGACGGGACCGAGATCATCGCGCCCTCGCGCGTGACCGCCGTGTCCGGCGCGGACGTCACGCTGACCGGTGCGCCGCCCGCCGCGGGCACCGTCGTGTTCGTCGCGCCCGGCTCGGCGACCACCGGCCGCGGCCTGCTCGGCCGGGTCACCGGGGCGACCGCCGGCGACGGCGTCACCACGGTCCACACCCAGCCGGTGATGATCACCGAGGCCTTCCCGTCCGGGCGGGTGGCGGGCAGCGTCGACACCCGGTCCCTGATGCCCGACGCCCTGCCGTCACCGGCGAAGGTGCTCGCCGGCCCGGCGATCGTCGCCGGTCCCGGAGGCCGGGTCCGGGTCACCGCGCGCGACCTCGTCGCGCAGTGCCAGGAAGGTACAGGGGAGGCCGACGCCGACCTGTCGGTCCACGCCCGGGCCCTCGTCCACGCCGAATGGGGCGCCGACGGCGTCCGGAGCGTGCGGACGGCCTTCGAGTTCGACCTCGACGGCTCGCTCACCGCGGTCGTGGCCGGGCACGCCGCGCCCACGACGGCGTGCCGGTTCGAGGTGGGCCCCGACATCCCGCTCGGCACGATCTGGGGCTTCACCCCCAGCGCGCGCAACGTGCTGGACGTGCGGTTGTCGGGCGGCGTCCCGGAGACGGTCGACGTCAGCGGGCACGTCCGGGTCGGTGCGCACCACGTGCGCGGCAGTGACGTCCAGTGGCTCCACGACGGCGACGTGCGGGGTACGCGGACCACGGCCACCATCGCCGTGGACGGCAGCGTGGAGGTGCTCTTCGCGCCGCGCGGATCCATGGCGTTCGGCTCCGTCGCCGGACCGTCGTTCGTCGGCGGCATGTACGCCGACTCGACCACGTCGGTCATCGGCGACCCGTGGTGGTACAGCGTGTTCGGGGTGCGGGCAGCGGCGGACTTCGACGTCGACGGCTGGTTCCCCGTCGCGCCCGCCACGCTCCCGGTGTCGCGGGGCCCGTGGACCGACTCCTACAACAACTACGGGTTCTGGCCCGGACCGCGCATGGTGTCCGGTCCGCTGAAACCGGCCGTGGTCGGCGCCGGCTACGTCTCGTCCCTGAACCTCAGGACCGGCCAAAGCGCGACCGTGGGCCCGAGCGTCGTCGAGGGCGCCCTCCCACCGGGCCTGCTCATGATGCCGGAGACGGGCGTGCTGCGCGGCACCCCCACCGCCGCCGGCGAGTACAGGTTCACCGTGGAAGCCGGTGACGTCAGGGGGCACCGGGTGCGGGCCACGTTCACCCTGCCGGTGAACCCGGCGTAGGCGGGCGACTTCGAGGACCGGCTCCGGGCGCGCGTCGAGGACGGGCGCCCGGAGCCGGTCGCGTGATGGCCTGGTTGCCCGAGCACCGCGAGGTGTGGCGGGAGCGGGCTCTGGCGCGGCGGCGAGGGCCGGGCGTCGCCGACCTCCGAACGGCGGCTGACGGCGTCGGTGGAAGGGCCCGGCCTCAGCGGTCGTCGAGGCGCTTGGCCTCTTCCGGGGTCGGCGCGGCGCCGCCGAGGTGGGCCGGTTGCCACCACTGGCCCTCGCCCGACTCCGGGTAACGGGCCTGGGCGTCGTCCAGCAGGTCCTGCATCCGCTCGCGCAGCGCGGCGTCCGTGGTCGGCTCCACCGGCTCGCCGACGATGATCGTGATCGGCACGTGCCGCTGGGTCAGCGACTTCGGCCTGCCCTTCGTCCATAGGCGTTGCGTGCCCCACACCGCCGTCGGCAGCAACGGCACACCGGCCTCGGCCGCCAGCCGCACCGCGCCGCTCTTCACGTCCTTGACCGTGAACGACCGGCTGATCGTGGCCTCGGGGAAGATCCCCACGACCTCACCGGACCGCAGCGCGTCCAGCGCCTGCTGGTAGGACGCCTGGCCGGCGGCCCGGTCCACCGGGATGTGGTGCATCCCGCGCATGAGCGGGCCGGACACGCGGTGCTTGAACACCTCGTGCTTGGCCATGAACCGGACCAACCTGCGCGCGGGCAGCGCGCCGTAGCCGGCGAAGATGAAATCGAGGTAGGAGACGTGGTTCGAGGCCAGCACGGCCCCGCCGGTGGTCGGCACGTGCTCCGCGCCCTCCACGGTGATCCGCATGTCGAGCACGCGGAACATCAGTTTGGCCGCGGCGATCACCGGCGGGTACACGCGATCTGGCATGAACCCCAGCGTACGTTACTCGTCAGTAGTGCGATCGTGTTCGCGCACCACCCGTGGAACGCCGGCCAGGTCCTCCTCATTGCACAGCAGCTTGAGGGCGTAGTACGGCGAACCCTTGGTGTCGTCGTAGTCCAGGTGGACCGCGATCACGTCGACCGCTTCACCGAGCCAGTCCTGTGTCTGCCGCAGCCAGGAGGCCGCGCGCTCCAACGCGCTCGGCAGGTCGTCGTCGCGGAACTCGACCGGCCGATAGGGGACCTCCTGCACGGTGTCCCGCTGGTTGGCAGGCATCGGTAGGTCTACCGCCACCCCGCTGTCGTTGAGTTCGAGTTGGATCGTTTCCTCGCTCACGCTCCCAGGGTTCCCCAACGCGAAACGCGCGGCAATAGATGTCGGTCATCCGAGGCTGACCGGCAACTCGGCCAGGCCGCTGACCAGGACCCTCCGCCAGGCCAGCTCCTCGACCGGTCGGGCCGCCCGCAGCCCCGGGAACCGCCGCAGCAGCACCAGCAGCGCCTCCTGGAGCTCGATCCGCGCCAACTGCGCGCCGAGGCAGAAGTGCGGGCCGATCCCGAGCGCCAGGTGCTGGTTGGGCGTGCGCGCGAGGTCCAGCGCGTCCGGCTCGGCGAACGCGCGCGGGTCGCGGTTGGCCGAGCCGATGGACGCCATCACGCCCTCGCCCGCCCGCACGAGCACGCCCGCGACCTCCACGTCCTCCAGCGCCATCCGCAGCTGCCCGACCTCGCTGAGCCGGGTGAACCTCATCAGCTCCTCGACCGCGCTCGGCACCAGCGCCGGATCGCCGAGCAGCCGTTCCCACTGCGACCGGTCGCGCAGCAGGGTGGCGACGAAGCTGGTGATCTGGTTGGCCGACGTCTCGTGCCCCGCGACCAGCAGGTTCAACGCGAACGCGACCAGCTCGTCGTGCGTCAGCGACGTCGCGCACAGCTCGTCGAGCAGGTCGTCCGACCTCGGCTCCCGCCGTTTCGCCGCGACCAGGTCGCCCATGTACGCCAACAGGCTCTCCATCGCCGCCTCTACCCGCGGCCGCTCGGCCATCTCCAGGCTGTACGCCAGCTCGATCCACTCCCGGAACCGCTCGCGGTCCTCGTAGGGCACGCCGAGCAGCGTGCAGATGACCTGGATCGGCAACGGCAGCGCGTACACCTGCCGCAGGTCGGCGCCGTCCACCACGTCGTCGGCGAGCCGTTCGCACAGCTCGCGCACCCACGGCCGGGTCCGCGAGATCGTCCGGTGCGAGAACGCGCCGGACACGAGCTTGCGCAGCCGGGTGTGCTCGGGCGGGTCGGTGGTCGGCAGGGTGCCGGGCAGCGGCCGGGACACGCCGACCCTGGGCGCGCCCGCCGCCACCACGCCCGCCCGGGAGAACCTCGGGTCGGCCAGCACCAGCTTCACGTCGTCGTAGCGGGTGACCAGCCACACCTCGGCGCCCGCGAGCGTGCGGACCCGGACCACCGGCGACTCGTCCCGCAGCCGCGCCCACGTCGGCGAGGGGTCGAAGGCGAAGGCGTCGGCGAAGGGGATGTCGAGGACGTCATCCGTCATGACCTCGACGCTAGGAGCCGAGGGGAGCGCAGTGCCAGCGCCATCCGGTGCGCTTCGGCAGGTCGTCGAGCGGCACGCGGCCGTTCGCCCACAGCAGCGTCCGCGCCGGGTCGCCGCCGGTCGGCGCCTCGGGGAACATCCGGACCAGCACCTTCCGCGCGAGGTCGGGCGGGATCGCGAACTCGCACCCGAGGCCGCGGGCCGCGTCGTGGGTGTGCACCAGCATCTCGTCGCACCCCATGCCGGCGAACCCCGCCGCGTCCGCCAGGCCCCACGGGTGCCAGCCCAGGGCGTCCGCCGGTGTCGCGTCGACCACCGCCGCCAGCACCGCCGCGAACGACCGCAGCGTGCGCACCAGGTCGGCGGGCGAGGAGTCGGGTCGCACTCCCACCTCGGCCGTGCTCAGCTCGACGGGTCCGGCGGCGAGGTCCGCGGCGTACCAGAGCAGGCAGTCGCAGGCGTGGGCGACGGTCTGCGCGACCGTCCAGTCCATGCCCGGCACGGCCACCGCCCAGTCCCGATCCGCCACGCCGTCGAGGAACGCCGCGCACCGCTCGGCGACCTCCATCACGTCCCGCCCGTCCACCACCGAAAACTCCCTCGCGTCGAGCCGACCTCGCGGGTGACCATTCCAGACATGTACGACATCCGTCCCGCCGCCCAGGACGACCTGGACGCCGTCCTCGCGCTGGTCCTGCGGTTGCAGGCCGACGACGCGCACCACATCGGCTACCTCGGCGAGACGCTCGGCGACATCTCCGCGGAGCTGGCCGAGTTCGAGCCGGACTGGGCCGCGTGCACCGTGGTCGCCACCGACGACTCGGGCTGGGTCGTCGGCGCGCTCAGCGTCGAGGTCGACGCCGAGTCCGGCCGCGCCTACCTGCACGGACCGTTCGTCGACGTGCCGGTCAACCACCCGGCGGGCAGCCGGATCTGGGACCAGACCGCCGACGCGCTCTACTCGGCGGCCCTACCGCTGCTCGACGGCGTCACCGACCGCGAGCTGCTCGGCCACACCGGGCACCGGCGGCTGGCCGCGTTCGCCGAGCGGCACCGCTTCGCCGCCGCGCGGGCGTGCGGCATCCACGTCCTCGACGGCGACGGCCTGCGCGGCCTGCTGCTGCGCGAGGCGAGCTGCCCGCGCACCGGCCCGGCCCGCGAGATGCGGGTCCTGCCGACCGACCGCGCCGTGCACGAGGCGGTGGCCGTGCTGCACGAGCGGTGCTTCCCCAAGACCTACCTGTCCGGGCGCAAACTCGTGGACGCCGCCCGACGGCACACCGTGGTGGTGGCCATGGACGGCGACCGCGTGCTCGGCTACGCCTCGGGCAAGGCCGAGCCGAGCGAGTTCTACCTGGACTTCGTGGCCGTGGAACCGGACGTGCGCGGGCAGGGCGTCGGCGCGGCGCTGGTCACCGAGCTGGTCTGGAAGCTGGCGGAGAAGTCCGGGGCACGACCGCAGGCCGCCGCCGCGATACTGGCCGGCAACCGCTCCTCCCAACGGCTCTTCGACCGGCTCGGCTTCCGCCTCCACCTCGAACTCGTCGCCTACCGCGCCAACGCCGCCTGAGCGCCGACCAGGGCGGACTAGGACGCCTTGGCCGACACCACGTCGCCCTGCACGTCCGGCGGCTGGTAACCCTTGTGCCGCAACGACATCAAGCCGCCCACGACCAACGTCACCAGCACCCCGAGCACCGTGTACCAGGGGTAGGCCAGCGACACGATCTTCTGCGCGGGCGCCGCCGGCGAGAAGTCGATCGCCAGGGTCGCCTCCGGCCCGACGAACTTCACGCCCAGGATCACGAAGGCCATCACGACCACCGTGACGACGAACGCGACGATCGCGTCGAGCTCCTTGGCCTTGCGGAACACCAGCCCGAGCAGGAACGCGCCGAGCAGCGCGCCGTAGGTGAACCCGGCGATCGACAGGCCCTGCTCCACGATCGGGTTGCCGCGGCGGGTGAGCGTGGCGAACAGCCCGGCGCACACGATCAGCAGCCCGGCCCAGACCACCGTCCAGATCCGACCCTGCTTGAACACCTCCGCCTCGCTCATCGGCCGCCGCACCACGCGCTGCACGATGTCCGTCACGGTCGAGGAGGCCAGCGCGCCCAACGACGACGACAGCGCCGCCGCCAGGATGCCCGCGATCACGAACCCGGACAGGCCCGACGGCATGTCGTTGACGATGAAGTTGGCGAACAGCTCGTCGTTGTTGTTGAGCCCGAGGTCCTTGACCGGGTTGGCCGCCTTGTAGAACGCCCACAGCATCACGCCGATGAACAGGAACAGCGCGAACTGGAGGAACACCACGACACCGCTGGCGATCAACGCCTTCTGCGCCGAGCGCACGTCCTTCGTGGCCATCAGCCGCTGCACGATGAGCTGGTCCGCGCCGTGCGAGGCCATGGACAGCACCGCGCCGCCGATGAACGCGACGACGATCGCGTAGGGCGAGGTGAACGCGCTGGCGTTGAAGTCGAGGACCTGGAACTTGCCCGCGTCGGCGGCACTGGCGAACCACCCGTCGGGCAGCTTGCCGTTCAGCACCAGGATCACCGCGAACGCGCCGACGACGTACCAGAGCATCTGGATCGCGTCGACCCACACCACGGCCCGCACGCCGCCGAGGAAGCTGTAGACGACCATCGCGACGCCGAGCGCCGCCACGATCACCCAGTACGACACGTCCACGCCGTACGCGACGAGCACGACCTTGATCGGGATGGCGGTGGCGAACAGCCGCAGGCCGTCCGCCAGCAGCCGGGTGACGAGGAACGTCAGCGAGGCCGTGCTCTGGATGTTGCGCCCGAACCGCTTGCCGAGGAAGCCGTACGCGGTGATCAGCTCGCCCGCGATGTACTTCGGCAGCAGCACGAACGACACCACGATCCGGCCGATCAGGTAGCCGATGGCCAGCGACAGGAACGTCATCGTCCCCAGGTAGGCGACCGTCGGCACGCTCAGCACGGTCAGCGTGGACGTCTCCGCCGACACCACCGACACGCACACGACCCACCACGAGATGCGGCGCTCGCTGACGAAGTAGTCGGTGGCGGAGCGCTGGCGCCCGGCGATCCACACGCCCAGCAGCGGCATGCCCACCAGGAACAGCACGATGATGCCGACATCAAGTGCGCGCATGGCCTCTCCCATCCGACTGCCTCTCACGGCGGCCGATCGTCAATCCCGTCACGGCGGTGATCACGGGCTCGGGCAGGCGCAGCGGGTAGCGGCCGGGGGTGATCGACCCCAGCGGGCGCGGGCCGGCGGCGCCGGTGGCGGACGGCACGTTCGCGGGCAGGCCGTGCCAGGTCAGGAAGCCGAGCAGGGCGGCGAGGTAGGCCTCCTTGCCCGCGGCGGGCAGCCCCAGCTCGTCGCTCGTGCGCAGGTCCACGAGCCGTCCCAACGACTCGACCAGCACGGGGTTGCGCATCCCGCCGCCGGAGCCGATGACGGTGCCCTCGCACTCGGCGGCGATCGTGCGCGCGGTGAGCTCGGTCAGCGTGGCCAGCAGGTCCTCGGCGGGCATGGTCAGGCCCTCGGTGACGCGGTCCAGGTAGGCGCGGTTGAAGTGCTCCTTGCCGGTCGACTTGGGCGCGGGGAGGCCGTAGTACGGGTCGGCCAGCAGGCGGTCGAGCAGCTCGGCGCGCACCCGGCCGCGACCGGCGAACTCGCCGTCGGTGTCCTGGTTCCGCAGGCCGCCGGACAGGACGGTCATCGCGGCGTCCATCAGCGCGTTGCCCGGTCCGGTGTCGTAGGCGATCACACCTTCGGGCGAAACCTTGGTGACGTTGGCGATGCCGCCGATGTTCAACGCGGTCGCCGGCCCGTCGAAGTCGGCCAGCCACAGCGCGTCCAGGGTGCTCGCCAGCGGCGCGCCGTGACCGCCCGCGGCGACGTCGCGGACCCGCAGGTCGGAGACGACCGGCAGGCCGGTGGCTTCGGCTATCCACGCGGGCTGGCCGAGCTGGAGCGTGCCGAGGCAGCGGCCGTCCTCGACCCAGTGGTGCACGGTCTGGCCCAGCGACGACACCAGGTCGCCCTCGTACCGGGCGGCGACCTCGGCGAACGCCTGGCCGAGCCGGGTGTCGAGCGCGCACAGCTCGGCGGCGCTGGTCGGCGGCCTGCGCAGGTCCTCCGGGAACGGGTGCTCGGCGTGCTCGACCGGGGTCAGCACGACCGTGCGGCCGGCCAGGGACAGGTCGGCGACGGCCACGTCGATGGCGTCCATCGACGTGCCCGAGATGAGCCCGATCACCTTCACGCCCTGTGGTCTATTCCACACTGCACGCTCGCGCAAGAGTGTTCGTTGGAAAGTTGCCTGAAATCAACCTGGTTCGTCGATCGCCAACATATGGTGGCGTGCGAGGATTGCGCCGTGTCCACCACGTCCCTGATCTGGATCATCGTCGTCGTCGCGGCCCTGCTCGCGGTCGCCCTCGTGACGGGCGTCGTGCTGGCGCGGCGCCGGCGGATCAGCCTCACCGAGCCCGAGCAGGACAAGCAGGACAAGCCGGCCAAGGGCGGTTACCAGGCCGGCGGCGCCATCACGTTCAACGCGACCGCGCCGCCGGTGGCGGAACCGACCAGGCCGGCCGAGCCCGTGGAGCGCGCCGGCGCGTCGCCCGCTGCCACGCCCGCTCCCGTCGAGCACCCGGTCGCCGAGCGGACCGAGGTCGACGGCCAGCCCGGCGTCGGTGACGACGCGGCGGTGCCGCGCGACTCGGTCAAGCGCGGGTTCGTCGAGGTCGAGCTGCCCGAAGAGGCTTCCGAGATCGAGGAGATCGAGCCGACCTCCGGTCGGTTGGAGCGCCTGCGCGGACGGCTGTCGCGGTCGCGGTCGACGTTCGGGCAGAGCCTGCTGGGGCTGCTCGGCGCGGGTGACCTGGACGAGGACTCGTGGACGGACATCGAGGACACGCTGCTGATGGCGGACCTCGGCGCGGCGATCACGGACCAGATCGTGACGGCGCTGCGCGAGCAGATCGTGGCGCGTGGCGTGCGCACGTCCGAGGACGCGCGGGCGTTGCTGCGGGACGTGCTGGTCGACGCGCTGCACCCGGAGATGGTTCGCGCGGTGAACGCGCTGCCGCACGCCGACGGCGCGTCCGGGCCGAAGCCCGCCGTGGTGCTGGTGGTGGGCGTGAACGGCGTGGGCAAGACCACGACGACGGGCAAGCTGGCCCGGGTGCTGGTGGCCGACGGCCGCACGGTGCTGCTGGGCGCGGCGGACACCTTCCGCGCGGCGGCGGCCGATCAGCTGGAGACGTGGGGTTCGCGCGTGGGCGCGTCGACCGTGCGGGGGGCCGAGGGCGCGGACCCGGCTTCGGTGGCGTTCGAGGCGGTCAAGCGCGGCGTCGTCGACGGCGTGGACACCGTGCTGATCGACACGGCGGGCCGGCTGCACACCAAGACCGGCCTGATGGACGAGCTGGGCAAGGTCAAGCGCGTGGTGGAGAAGCAGGCGGAGGTGGACGAGGTGCTCCTCGTGCTCGACGCCACCACCGGGCAGAACGGCCTGACCCAGGCGCGGGTGTTCGCCGAGGTGGTCGACGTGACCGGCATCGTGCTGACCAAGCTGGACGGCACCGCCAAGGGCGGCATCGTGTTCCAGGTCCAACGCGAGCTGGGCGTGCCCGTGAAGCTCGTGGGCCTCGGCGAGGGCGCCGACCACCTGGCCCCCTTCGAACCGACCGCCTTCGTCGACGCCCTCCTCAACTGATCCCGCGCGTCCTACCTCCGGACCGCGCGCGTTCCGGGGTGGGTCAGGTGGGGGAGCTGGTGGAGAGGCGGGTGGCGGTGGCCAGGACTTCCGGGATGATCCGGGGCAGCGAGTCCTTGGTCAGGCGGCTGTCGGGGCCCGAGACGGAGACGGCGGCCAGGGTCGGTGCGCCGTGCAGCGGAACGGCGACGCAGCGCACGCCCAGCTCCTGCTCGCTCTCGTCCAGCGCGTAGCCCTGTTCGGCGATCTGGTCCAACGACGCCAGCAGCACGTCCGGGTCCGTGATGGTGTTCGGCGTGTACGCGGGCAGGCCGGTGCGGGCCAGCAGGGCGCGCACCTCGTCGCGCGGCAGCTGCGACAGCATCGCCTTGCCCACGCCCGTGCCGTGCGGCAGCAGCCGCCGACCCACCTCGGTGAACATCCGCATCGAGTGCCGTGACGGCACCTGCGCCACGTACACCACCTCGTCACCGTCCAGCACGGCCAGGTTCGCGGTCTCCTCCACCTGGTCCACCAACTGCGCCAGCAACGGCCGCGCCCACGTGCCGAACTGCCGCGACGCGCTCTCGCCGAGCCGGATCAGCCGGGACCCGAGCGTGTACCGGCGGTTGCTGTTCTGCCGCACGTACCCCAGCGTGACAAGGGTGCGGATCAGCCGGTGGATGGTCGGCAGCGGCAGGCCGGAGGTGGCGGCGAGCTCGGACAGGCTCGCCTCGCCACCCGCGTCGGCCAGGCGTTCCAGCAGGTCGAAGGCGCGTTGGAGCGACTGGACGCCGCCCGTGGACTCTCGTGCCACCGACACCACTCCTTCGTTGCCGTTCCGCGTGGTGAAAACTATAGTCCGCGAAGTAGAAACCGACTCGGAACGAGGTGGGCTTCCATGTCCGGTGTTCGCGTCCTCGGTGGCGAAGTCGAGCGCGGGGACGAGATCCTCACGCCGGACGCGCTGGAGTTCGTGGCCGAGCTGCACCGCGCGTTCGCGCTCGAGCACGCCGCCCTGATGCGCCGCCGCGCGGACCGCCGCCCGCTGGGCTTCCTGCCGGAGACGAAGGCGATCCGCGACGGTGACTGGCGGGTCGCCGAGGCGCCCGAGCCGCTGCGCGACCGGCGGGTGGAGATCACCGGCCCGACCGAGCGCAAGATGACCGTCAACGCGCTGAACTCCGGCGCGAAGGTCTGGCTGGCCGACCTGGAGGACGCCAACACCCCGCACTGGCACAACGTCGTCTCCGGCCAGGTCAACCTCTACGACGCGGCCCGCGGCACGGTCGAGCACACCTCGCCGGAGGGCAAGCACTACACCCTGCGCGACGACGTGGCCCGGCCGACGATCGTGGTCCGCCCCCGCGGCTGGCACCTGCCCGAGCGGCACGTCGAGGTCGACGGCAGGCCCGCCATCGGCGCGCTGGTCGACTTCGGCCTGCACTTCTTCCACAACGCCGAACTCGGCCGGCCGTACTACTACCTGCCGAAGATGGAGAGCCACCTCGAAGCCCGGCTCTGGAACGACGTCTTCACCGCCGCCCAGCGCCGGCTCGGCGTCCCGCACGGCACGATCCGCGCGACCGTGCTGATCGAGACGATCCCCGCCGCGTTCGAGATGGACGAGATCCTCTACGAGCTGCGCGAGCACGCGTCCGGCCTGAACGCGGGCCGCTGGGACTACCTGTTCAGCGTCATCAAGTACTTCCGCGACGCCGGCCGGGACTTCGTGCTGCCCGACCGCAACAGCATCACGATGACCGTGCCGTTCATGCGCGCCTACACCGAACTGCTGGTGCGCACCTGCCACAAGCGCGGCGCGTTCGCGATGGGCGGCATGGCGGCGTTCATCCCGAACCGGCGCGACCCGGAGGTCACCCGCGCGGCGCTGGCGAAGGTGCGCGACGACAAGCGGCGCGAGGCGGGCGACGGGTTCGACGGCTCGTGGGTGGCGCACCCCGACCTGGTGCCGGTGTGCGCGGAGATCTTCGACCAGAAATTCTCCGACAAGCCCAACCAGCTCGACGAGCTGCGGCCCGAGGTGTCCGTCACCGCCGAGCAGCTGCTGGACTTCAAGTCGGCCGGCGGCGGCGCGACGCGCGCGGGCGTGGAGTCCGCCGTGGACGTCGGCGTGCGGTACCTGCTGTCCTGGCTGGGCGGCAACGGCGCGGCGGCCATCCACAACCTGATGGAGGACGCCGCCACCGCCGAGATCTCCCGCTCGCAGCTGTGGCAGTGGGTGCACAACGACGTCGTGCTGGACGACGGAACGCCCGTCACCGCCGAGCTGGTCCGCACCGTGCTCGCGCAGGTGCGGGACAAGCTCGAGGGCGAGCACCTCGACCTGGCCGTGGAGCTGTTCGAGCAGGTCGCGCTGTCCGACGAGTTCGTGGACTTCCTGACCCTGCCCGCCTACGAGCGGATCGGCTGACGGTGCCGCGCACGTCGTTGTCGGCCGACGCGGTGCGCGCGGTCACCGCGCGGCTGTCCGATGTGGAGCTTCGTGCGCCGGTGGGCCGCCAACCCGTGCACACCTGCTACGTGCCCGCCGACCGGGTGAGCCCGGCCACGCTCGGCGACTGGGGTGCGCAAGCGCTTGCGGCGCTGGACGAGCACGCGCCGCACGGCCTGGCGGACGTGCTCGACCTCGCGCCGGACGTGGCGGAGGTCGTGCACGGGCGCGTGCGGGCGAAGCTGGGCGGCGAACCGGTGGAGGACCTGCGGATCGACTTCGAGGACGGCTACGGCGTCCGCTCCGACGCGGAGGAGGACTCCGACGCCGAGCGCACCGCGCTCGTCGTGCGGGACTGGCTGCGCGACGGCACGGCGCCGCTGCGGTTCGGGCTGCGGATGAAGTCGTTCGACACGAGGGCCTTGCGCGAGCGCGGCATCCGGACGCTGGACGTCTTCCTCACCGCGCTGGGCGAGGCGCCCGAGGGCTTCGTGATCACGTTCCCGAAGGTCACCTCGGTGGCGCAGGTGGAGGTGCTCGGCGACGTCCTGGACCTGTTCGGGCTGCCGCTCCGGTTCGAGGTCCAGGTCGAGACGACGCAGTCGATCGTCGACCGCGAAGGCCGGTTGGCCCTGCCCCGGTTCATCGAGGCGGGCCGCGGCCGGGTCACCGGGCTGCACTTCGGCACGTACGACTACACGGCGGCCTGCGGCCTGGGCGCGGCGCACCAGCACCTGGCGCACGGGGCGTGCGACTTCGCGCGCAACGTGATGCAGGTGTCCGCGGCCGGCACGGGCGTCGCGCTGTCGGACGGCTCCACCAACGTGCTGCCGGTCGGCGAGGACGTGCACGAGGGCTGGCGCACGCACTACCGGCTGGTGCGGCGTTCGTTGGCGCACGGCTTCTACCAGGGCTGGGACCTGCACCCGGCGCAACTGGTGACCAGGTACGCGGCCGTGCACGCGTTCTACCTGGAAGGGGTGGACGCGGACGCGCGCCGGCTCAAGGCGTACGTGGCGCGGGCCGGCGGCTCGGTGCTGGACGAGCCCGCGACCGCGCAGGCGCTGTCCACGTCGTTCCTCCGCGCCTTGGACTGCGGTGCCCTGGACGAGGACGAAGTCCACCGTGCGACGGGACTCACCGTGACCGAATTGCAGGCTCTAGCCAGAAGAGAGTGATCGTGGCATCGCTGGATGGGGTGATCCTCAAACCAGCGAAAAGCCGAATCACGCGATACCGGTCAGTGTGTGTCCATGACCATGCGAGCCGGGTTGTGGACCGGGCTGCCGGACCTGGAGCGGGCGGAGTTCCGCTACCAGGTGGTGGCGTGCGCGGCGGACGTGGACGTGCTGATCGCCGCCCTGGCGCGGCCCGAGTGCAACGACGGGATGCTGGAGCACTTCGGCCGCGCGCCCGACGCCGAGGGGGAGAGCGACCACAACCTGGTGCTCGCCGTCCGCGGCGCGTGGGGCTACCTGAACTACGTGGACGACGAGTTCACCGGCTGGCCCAAGGGCGAGCCGGACGCGCCGTACGTGGACGAGACCTACACCGACTTCCCGCCGGGCGTGGCCGTGCCGCTGACGACGTACCGCGAGATCTTGCTGGAGTTCATGTTCACCGCCCGCCGGCCGACCGTCGTGGACTGGTACGAGGAGGCCGACCTGTTCCACGCCTGGCGGTTGCAGCGCATGGCCCTGCACAAGAAGGTGACGGGCCACTAGACCGTGCTCCCCGGTCCGGGAGCACGGTCCGCGACCCGCTTTCAGAACGTCGGCAGGGTGTGCCAGGCCGAGCCGGCGTCCTCCGCGTCGTCACGCAGCACGGCGCCCTCGATCAGCCCGTACGGCCGGTCGGCGGCGTAGAACACCTCGTTGTCGTTCTCCAGCCCGAACGGCGACAGGTCCACCGCGAAGTGGTGCTTGTTCGGCATCGACAGCCGCACCTCCGCCACCTCCGGCCGGGCCCGCAGCACCGCCTCGCCCATCGCGTACAGGGTCTGCTGCAACGACAGGCTGTGCTTGGCCGCGAACGTGGCCAGCAGCAGCCGGCGGATCTCGGCGAAGCTCTTCGCCCAGTCGATCCCGTCGCCCTGGTAGCGCCACCGCGCGGTGACCGAGGTGGCCAGGATCCGGTCGTAGGTCTCCTTCAACGTCGTGTACTCGTCACGCGGGAAGCCGTGGAACTCCGACCCGGTCGACTTGAGCACCACCATGTCCCGCACGCCCGACACCACCCACGCGCGCTCGCCCTCGACCGTCACCGCGGTCGTGCGCTTCTCGTTGCCGCCTTGCACGAACGAGTGGTCGTTGCCCTCGATGCGCTCCCACGCGTGCTCGTCGACGAGCACGCGGGCGCCGGTGATCGCCTCCTGCGACGAGACGAAGTGCCGGCCCAGGCGCAGTGCGAAGTCCTCGATCTCGCCGACCGGCGCCTGCTTGGCGAAGGCGTAGACGGTGTTCTTCTGCGTGTCGGTCGCCAGCACCTTCGAGTTGTCGCCGGTCAGGTGGGTGTCCGCCAGGTCGCCGCGCAGGGAGGTGCCGACCGTGAGGTCCTTGATGGTGTGCACGGGGCCGTTGCGGGTCACCGTGACGAGGCGGTTCTCCGCCTTCCCGTACTGGTTGGGCCCCAGGACGATGGCCATCGGTCAGCTCCCTCGGTAGGTCGTGAACGCGTACGGGCTCAACAGGATCGGCACGTGCAGGTGCGGCGGGTCGCCGGTGACCCGGAACGCGACGGTGACCTCCGGGTAGAACGGCGTGTCGACCTCGAACGTCAGCCGGTGCACGCCGGGCGACAGCTCGCGCGCGAACCGCAGCCGGCCGTCGTCGTCGGTGACGCCCTCGGCCAGCACCTCGCCGTCGCGCGCCAACCGGACCGGCACGCCGACGCGCGGCCGGCCGGCCTCGGCGTCGAGCACGTGGGTGGACAGCGTCGTCATGCCAGCACCTTCCTCAGCCGCAGCGCCGCGATCTTCGCCAGCTCCCGGTTCACCACGCGCAGCTCCACGTCCGGCGGGTTGGCCATCCTCTCGGCCAGGTCGGCCAGCATCCGCTCACCGCTCAGCCCGGTCGCGCACACCAGGTAGATGTGCCCGAACCGGTCCTCGTAGGCGGCGTTGGCGGCGAAGAGCCGGTCGCCGAGGGACGCGCCGACGCCGGACTGCTCGTCGGCCGACCACTTCGCGGCCACCCCGCCCCCCGAGGCCTGCTCCCCGATGCGCGGGTGACCGCCGATGGCGGTCAGGACCTCGTCGTCGGTCAGGTCCGCGTGCCGGTCCGAGGCGGCGAGCAGCGCGTCCACGTCGGCGTAGGGGCGGCCGGCGAGCAGCGCGTCGACCCAGCGCGGCACGGCGAGGCAGTCGGTGAGCAGGGGGCGGAGCTCGGCCGCGGGCGCGGAGTTGAACCCTTCCAGATCGGGCACCAAGGCTCCCTTTTCTGTATCGCGGAATCACCTTTCCGCAAGGAGGGACGGTACGAGCGCGCCTCCGAGCGTGTCAACAGTCTTGCGCCGTCGTCGACGACCTGCCTAGTCTCTCGATGTACGGAAGTTAGCTTCCGCATTGTGGAAGGAAGCTCCTCATGCGCTACGACGTCAACCTGTCGATCCTGTTCACCGACCTACCGGTGCTGGAACGACCCGCCGCGGCTCGGGCGGCCGGGTTCGACGCGGTCGAGTTCTGGTGGCCGTTCGCCGAAGCCGTGCCCCCGTCCCGCGAGATCGAGGCGTTCGAGGCGGCCGTGGCCGACGCGGGCGTGCGGCTCGTCGGGCTCAACTTCTTCGCGGGCGACCTGCCCGCCGGCGACCGGGGCCTGGTGGCGTGGCCCGGGAGGCAGTCGGAGTTCCGCGCCAACGTCGAGATCGCGGCCGGCATCGCGGGCCGGCTCGGCTGCCGCGCGTTCAACGCCCTGCACGGCAACTTCCCCACCACGGACACCGCGCTGGACAACCTCGCGTACGCCGCCGACGTGGCCGCGGAGATCGGCGCGGTGGTCCTGCTGGAGCCGCTCTCCGGCGCGCCGGAGTACCCGCTGCTCACCGCCGCGGACGCGCTGGAGGTCGTCGACCAGGTCGGCCGCGACAACGTGGCGCTGCTGGCCGACCTCTACCACCTCGCCGTCAACGGGGACGACCTCGACGCCGTCGTCTCCGACCACGTGGACCGCATCGGCCACGTGCAGATCGCCGACGCGCCGGGCCGCGGCGAGCCGGGCACGGGACAGCTCGACGTCTTCGGCTACCTGGCCAAGCTCGAGGCCAACGGCTACCAGGGCTACGTCGGCCTGGAGTACCACGCGCGGACCGGCGGCTTCGACTGGCTCACCGAGGAGGGACGGCGATGAGCAGGATCGGGTTCATCGGCCTGGGCATCATGGGCACGCCCATGTCCGCGCACCTGGTCGCCGCGGGGCACCGGGTCACCGGCTTCGACCTGAGCCGGGACGCGCTCGACAAGCTGACCGCGGCGGGCGGCACGGCGGCGGCGAGTGCGCGTGACGCGGTGGCGGACGCCGAAGTCGTCATCACCATGCTGCCCGACCACCCGCAGGTGGAAGACGTCGTCCTGGGCACGGTCCTCGACGCGGTCGACCGGGGTGCGCTCCTGGTCGACATGAGCACCATCCGCCCGGAGACGTCCCTCGCCGTGGCCGAGGAGGGCGCGAAGCGCGGCGTCCGCGTGCTCGACGCGCCGGTGTCCGGCGGTGAGACCGGCGCGCGGCAGGCCACCTTGTCGATCATGGTCGGGGGTGGCGAGGCCGACTTCGCCGCCGCGAAACCGGTCCTCGACGTGCTGGGCAAGACCGTCGTCCACGTCGGCCCGCACGGCGCGGGCCAGGTGGTGAAGGCCGCGAACCAGCTCGTGGTCGGCGGCATCTACGCCCTGGTGGCCGAGGCGATCGTGCTGCTGGAGGCCTCCGGGGTGGACGCCAAGGCGGGTCTGGACGTCCTCGCCGGCGGGCTGGCCGCCAACCGGGTCCTGGACCTCAAGCGCGACGCGATGATCGCGCGCGAGTTCCAGCCGGGTTTCCGCATCGACCTGCACCACAAGGACATGGGGATCGCGCTGGCCGCGGCCCGCCAGGTCGACCTCGCACTACCGGTGACGGGGCTGATCGCCCAGCTCATCGCGTCCGGCCGGGCACAGGGGTACGGATCCCTCGACCACTCGGCGTTGTTGAAGGTCATCGAGAACCTGTCCGGGAGGGCCTGATGGCTCGGGTACCCGTCATGCAAGCGGTCGTGGAGGTCCTCAAGAGCGAGGGGGTCGACACGGTCTTCGGCTGCCCCGGAGCGGCGATCCTGCCGCTCTACAAGGCGATGGAGGAAGACGGCGCGATCGAGCACCTGATCGTGCGGCACGAGGAAGGCGCCACGCACATGGCCGACGGCTGGTCGCGCACGACCGGCAACGTCGGCGTGGCCATCGGCACGTCCGGCCCGGCCGGCACCAACATGATCACCGGCCTCTACACCGCGCAGGCCGACTCCGTGCCGATCCTGTGCGTCACCGGGCAGGCGGCCACGTCCAAGCTGCACCAGGAGGCGTTCCAGGCGGTCGACATCGTGGCGGTCGCCGCGCCCGTGACCAAGTGGGCGGTGCAGGTCAAGGAGGCCGCGCAGGCGCCGTGGATCTTCCGGGAGGCGTTCCGGATCGCGCGGTCCGGCCGGCCGGGACCGGTGCTGATCGACCTGCCGATCGACGTGCAGAAGCAGGAGATCGAGTGGGACCACACCATCGACGCGCCGCTGCCCGTCACCCGGCCGCAACCGCACCCAGCCCGCGTGGCCCGGGCGCTGGACCTGCTCCTGGCCGCCGAACGGCCGTTGCTCCTCGCGGGCGGCGGCGTGATCCTCGCCGAGGCGCACGAGGAGCTGCTGGCGGTGGCCGAGCACCTGAACGTGCCGATCCAGGCCACGTTGATGGGCAAGGGCGCGGTCGACGAGGACCACCCGCTGTACGCGGGCATGACGGGCATCCAGACGTCCCAGCGGTACGGCAACGCGTCGTTCCTGGAGAGCGACCTGGTGGTGGCGCTGGGCGCGCGCTTCGGCGACCGGCACACGGGTGACCTGGCGACGTACCGGGGCGACCGGAAGTTCGTCCACGTCGACGTCGAGCCGACGCAGCTCGGCAAGGTCTTCGGGCCCGACCTGGGCGTGGTCTCGGACGTGAAGGCGTTCCTGCGGGCGTTGCTCACCCTGGCGAAGGCCAGGACCGGTCCCCGGCCGGACAACGCCTGGACGGCGCGGACCCGCGAGCTGAAGGCGACCCTGTTGCGCCGCGAGGACTTCGACACCGTGCCGGTGAAAGCGCCGCGGGTGTTCAAGGAGATCAACGAGTTCTACGGCCCGGACACCTACTTCGTCACCGCGATCGGGCTGTACCAGATCTGGTCCGGCCAGCACCAGAAGGCGCACAAACCCCGGCACTACCAGGTGTGCGGGCAGGCCGGGCCGCTCGGCTGGGAGATACCGGCCGCGATCGGCGTGAAGAAGGCGCTCAAGGACACCGACCCGGCCGCCGAGGTGGTGGGGATCGTCGGGGACTACTCGTTCCAGTTCCTGGTGGAGGAGCTGGCCGTCGGCGCCCAGTACGACGTGCCGTTCGTGCTGATCATGCTGAACAACGAGTACCTGGGCCTGATCCGGATGGCCGAGGACCACGGCGGCTACGACATGGAGTACCAGGTCGACATCCATTACGACACCGTCGGGTCGGACAACGTCAAGATCATGGAGGCCTACGGGTGCTCCGGCACCAGGGTCACCGAGCCGGGGCAGATCCGGGAGGGCCTGGCGTGGGCGCGCAAGGAGGCCGAGCGCACCAGCCGTCCCGTCCTGGTCGAGATCATGATCGAACGCGAGGGCAACACCGCCAACGGCACGTCGATCGCCGCCGTTCGCGAGTACGAAGAGGTGCCGTGACGGGGCACGTCGTCGTCGCGCCCGACAAGTTCAAGGGCACGCTCACCGCGCCGCGCGTGGCCGCCGCCGTCGCACGCGGCCTGCGGGACGTGGTCCCCGACCTGGACGTGCGCTGCCTGCCGGTGGCCGACGGCGGCGACGGCACGGTGGACGCCGCCGTCGCCGCCGGGTTCGTCCGGGTCGGCCGGTGGGTCACCGGACCCGTCGGCAGGCCGGTCCCGGCGAGCTTCGCGGTGCGCGGCGACACGGCGGTGGTCGAGGTGGCCGCGGCCGCCGGCTCCGCCCTGCTGGACCGTCCCGCTCCGATGACGGCGACCAGCAGGGGCGTCGGCGAGCTGCTGCGCTCCGCCCACGACCTGGGCTGCCGACGGCTGGTCCTGGGCGTGGGCGGCAGCGCGTGCACCGACGGCGGCAGGGGGATGCTCGACGGGCTCGGCGGCCGGGACCTGCGCGACGTCGAGCTGATCCTGGCCACCGACGTCGACAACCCCCTCCTGGGGCCGCACGGCGCGGCGGCGGTCTACGGCCCGCAGAAGGGCGCGACCCCGCGCCAGGTCGAGGAGCTGGAGGCCAGGCTCCGGGACTGGGCCGACGAGGTCGACCCGTCCTACGCCGACCACCCCGGCGCGGGCGCGGCCGGCGGCATCGGGTTCGCCGCGCTGGCCGTGCTCGGCGCGACCAGGCGAGCGGGCATCGACGTGGTGCTCGACCTGGTCGGGTTCGCCGACCACCTGCCCGGCGCCCGGCTGGTGATCACCGGCGAGGGCTCGCTCGACCACCAGACCGCGCGCGGCAAGGCGCCGGCGGGCGTGGCGAGGGCGGCGGGCGGCGTGCCCGTCGTGGCGGTGGCCGGCCGGTGCGCCGTCGACCCGGCGGAGCTCGGCCTCGACGCCGCCTACGCCCTGCTGGACGTCGAGCCCGACCTGCGGCGCTGCCTGGCCGAACCGGAACCGGTCCTGCGACGTCTGGCCGGTCGCATCGCCGCCGACCGGCTGGGAGAGTGACGTGCATGGACCTGGTGCTGCGCGCTGCCCGAGTGATCACGCCGGACGGCGAACGCCGCGCCGACGTCGGCGTCGCGGACGGTCGGATCGTCGAGGTGGCCGACCGCCTGGACGCCGGGACCGTCGTGACGCTCGCCGACGACGAAGTGCTGCTGCCCGGCCTGGTCGACACGCACGTCCACGTGAACGACCCGGGCCGCAGCGACTGGGAGGGCTTCGAGAGCGCGACCAGGGCGGCGGCGGCCGGCGGCGTCACCACGATCATCGACATGCCGCTCAACAGCCTGCCGCCGACGACCACCGTCGCCGCCCTGAAGGCCAAGCGGGAGGCGGCGCGGGACAAGGCGCACGTGGACGTCGGGTTCTGGGGCGGCATCGTGCCGACGAACCTGGACGACCTGGAGGAGTTGCACGACGCCGGCGTGTTCGGCTTCAAGTGCTTCCTGATCCACTCGGGCGTGGACGAGTTCCCGCACGTCAGCGAGGACGAGCTGCGCGCGGCCCTGCTGCGGCTGCGCGGACGTGACGCCCTCACGATCGTGCACGCCGAGGACCCGCTCGAGGTCACCGACCCCGGTCCCGGCTACCGCGCCTTCCTCGACTCCCGACCGCACCGGGCCGAGCAGCACGCCATCACCACCGTGGTCGACCTGGCCAACGAGACCAAGGCCAGGCTGCACGTGCTGCACCTGTCCAGCGGCGAGGCCGTGCGGCAGGTGCGGATCGCCAAGGACCTCGGGCTGCGGCTGACCGCCGAGACGTGCCCGCACTACCTGACGTTCGTCGCGGAGGAGATCGGCGACACCGCCACGGAGTTCAAGTGCTGCCCGCCGATCCGCGACGCGGCCAACCGCGAGCAGCTCTGGCGCGCGTTGGGCGAGAACCTGATCGACCTGGTCGTCACCGACCACTCGCCGTGCACCCCGGAGCTGAAGGAGGGCGACTTCGCCACCGCGTGGGGCGGTATCGCGAGCCTGCAGCTGGGCCTGCCCGCGGTGTGGACCCAGGCCAGGCAGCGCGGGCACGCGCTGACCGACGTGGTCCGGTGGATGGCCACCAACCCGGCCGACCTGGTCGGGCTGGGCGCCAAGGGCCGCATCGCGCCCGGCGCGGACGCCGACTTCTGCGTGTTCGCGCCGGACGACGCGTTCGTCGTGGACCGCGCCGCGCTGCGCCACCGCAACCCCGTCACGCCCTACCACGGCCGTCCGCTGGCGGGCGTGGTGCGGCAGACGTGGCTGCGCGGTCGGCGGATCGACGACCGGCCGCGCGGCCGGCTGCTGAGCAACCTCGGCCGAGCCGAGGACCGGATGGACCGGACACGAGGAGACGCATGACGGAAGTCCCCGGCTGGACCCGACTGCCCGACCTGGCCTGCCGCGCGGTCGGCGGCAGCGTGCTGTGGGCCAACGACGAGTTCTTCGCCGAGCGCGAGAACCTGATCCGCGCCACCGAGCCGGAGTACCGGACCTACACGTTCGGGCACAAGGGCCAGGTCTACGACGGGTGGGAGACGCGCCGCCGCCGGGAGGCGGGCGAGGACCACGCGATCGTCCGGCTCGGCCTGCCGGGCGTGATCAAGGGCGTCGTGGTCGACACCGCGTTCTTCAAGGGCAACTACCCGCCGTTCGCCTCCGTCGAGGCCACCTCCGCCACGGGCTACCCGGCGCCCGACGAGCTGGCCGGCTGGGAGACCGTGGTGCCCAGGTCGCCGCTCGAAGGCGACCGCAAGCACTACTTCGAGGTGTCCGCGCACCGCCGCTACACGCACGTCCGGCTCACCATCCACCCGGACGGCGGGGTGGCCAGGCTGCGCGTGTTCGGCACGCCCGTGGCCGACCCGGACCTGATCGTGCCGGACGCGCTGGACCTGGCCGCGCTGGAGAACGGCGCGTCGATCACGGGGTGCAGCAACATGTTCTACAGCGCCCCGGGCAACCTCATCGCGCCCGGTCAGGCCACCGTCATGGGCGAGGGCTGGGAAACCGCGCGCCGGCGCGACGACGGCAACGACTGGGTCGAGGTGGAGCTGGCCGCGCCGGGCGTCATCCGGCTCGCGGAGCTGGACACCAGCCACTTCAAGGGCAACGCGCCGGGCTGGGCGTCGGTCCGGGGCCGCGACGCGCGCACCGGCGCGGAGTTCGACGTGCTGCCGCGCACCCGGCTCCAGCCCGACACCCGGCACCGCTTCCGCGTGGAGAACGCCGCCGAGGCCACCCACGCGCGGCTCGACATCTACCCGGACGGCGGGATGGCACGGCTGCGGCTGTTCGGCCGGTTGACCCCTGACGGTCTCAGGGTGATCACCCAGCGCTACCAGGACTTGCGCTGAAAGGCGTCGAAGTTGTCAGCCCTTGGGCTGATTGTCGGTGAGACTTCAGTCGGTTGTGGGGGGTTCGGCTGCCCTGGAAGCCTGCGAAAACCCGATTGGGTGAACAGGAACTAGGGAGGAACCTGTGCGACCGATCATCAGGGCGCTCGGCGGTGTCGCCACCGCGTTGGCGCTCGCAGTCGGCACGACGTCGGTGGCGTCGGCCGAAACGCAGCCGGCGGCGCCCGGCGCGGGCGGGATCGACTGGCGGCCGTGCCCGGAGCTGGCCGAGGTGGAGTGCGGCACGCTGAGCCTGCCGATCGACTGGGCGAAGCCGGGCGGCGAGAAGTTCGACCTCGCGGTGGCCCGCCGCAAGGCCACCGACCCCGCGAAGCGGATCGGGGTCCTGGTCGTCAACCCGGGCGGTCCGGGTGGCTCGGGCGTGAACTTCGCGCTGGGGGCGGACGGCTACTTCAGCCCCGAGGTGCAGCAGCGCTTCGACATCATCGGGTTCGACCCGCGCGGCGTCGCGCGCAGCCAAGCCGTCCGGTGCTCCGTGGACGTGTTGCGCGCGCAGCCGTCGATCTACCCGACCGACCAGCGGGGGTTCGACGCGCTCGCCGCGTACAACCGCGAGCTGGCCGCCGACTGCCGCGAGCACAGCGGCCCGATCTACGACCACGCCGACACCGGCGCCGTGGTCAAGGACATCGACGCGCTGCGCGCGGCGCTCGGCGAGCGGAAGATCAACTACTACGGCCTGTCCTACGGCACGCTCATCGGCCAGCAGTACGCCGAGGAGTTCGGCCGCCACATCCGCGCCATGGTGATCGACTCGAACATGGACCACAGCCTCGGCACGTGGCGGTTCAACGAGACCGAGGCCGCGACCGCCGAGGACTCGTTCCGCGAGTTCGTGGCGTGGTGCGACCGCACCGAGTCCTGCGCCCTGCACGGCCAGGACGTGGCGAAGGTGTGGGACGACCTGCTGGCCCGCGCCGACCGGGGCGAGATCGCCGACCCGTTCGACCCGGACCGCAAGGTGTCCGCCGACGACATCATCGGCGCCGCGTTCGGCGCGTTCTACGGCCCGGACTGGCAGCCGCTGTCGGAGTTCCTGGTCGAGCTCGGCGCGGGCACGCCCGCGTCGGCCTTCGCGGCGGAGGAGACGGCGAACAACCCGTTCCCGGCCGTGTTCTGCCAGGACTGGGCCATCCGCATCAAGGACCACCGCCAGTTCTCCGCCCTGGTCGACCGCGCCCGGCAGCTCGCGCCGCACATGCGCGGCTCGTCGCTCGGGCACACCGCCATGGCGGGCTGCGTCGGGCTGCCGGAGCGGGTCAACAACCCGCAGCACCGGCTGAAGATCAAGGACGCGCCGCAGATCCTCATGCTGAACGCGCTGCACGACCCCGCCACCGGTTACGAGTGGGCCGCCAACGCGCACCGGCAGAGCCGCCACACCACGGTCCTGCTGACCTACGAGGGCTGGGGCCACGGCGTCTACGACCGCAGCGACTGCACCCGCGGCGCGACGGACGACTACCTGGTCGACCTGAAGACGCCCCGACCCGGTGCGCGGTGCGCGGCGGTCGAGCCCGCGCCGCAGTCGGTCGCGTCGCTGGACGCGAAGCCGGTCCCGGCGGGCCCGACCTCGGTCATCCCGGGCTGGCTGAAGTAGTCGGCACGGCGCCGCCCCCGCCACCGGGTGGGGGCGGCGCCGGCCGGTCTGGCAGGCTCGGTCGCGACCACGTGGCCCGGCGTCTCACCGCTGGTGACCCAGCGTCGTCAGGGCTTGGCGCGGGATCACACGAACCACCGCAAAGTCGAGTCGTGCTCGCACGGTCCGTCACCGGAAATTCCGCGGCGACCCGGACTGATCGCGGGCGGAACTGCTTGCTTCAAGCCCGCGAAACCTGCCCGTAACACCAGGGGCGGGACAGTTCACCTGCCCGAAACCTGAGGCGCAACCGCGTGAAACAGGACATACCGATGCTCCCTGCAACCGACGTGCAGTGGAGGTCGACGTGGATACAGGGGACACCGCCTGGGTGCTCACCAGTGCCGCACTGGTGCTGTTGATGACGCCGGGACTTGCCTTCTTCTACGGGGGCATGGTCCGGTCGAAGAGTGTGCTCAACATGATGATGATGAGCCTGGGCGCAATCGCCGTGGTCGGTGTGCTCTGGGTGTTGGTCGGCTATTCGATGGCGTTCGGCACCGACGTCGGCGCCGGTCTGCTCGGCAAGCCGTTCGAGTTCTTCGGCCTCGACGGCCTGCTCGGCAAGGAGTCGTTGTCGGGGACCATCCCGAGCACCGTCTTCGTCGCGTTCCAGGCGATGTTCGCCATCATCACGGTGGCGCTGATCTCCGGCGCGATCGCCGACCGGGCGCGCTTCGGGCCGTGGCTGCTGTTCGCCGGCCTGTGGGCCGTGCTCGTGTACTTCCCGGTCGCGCACTGGGTGTTCGACTTCGACGGCAAGGACGCTGACGGCAACGTCGTCGACGCGGGCGGCTGGATCGCCAACAAGCTGCTCGCCATCGACTTCGCGGGCGGCACGGCGGTCCACATCAACGCCGGTGCGGCGGGTCTCGCGCTGGCGCTCGTCCTCGGCAAGCGCGTCGGTTGGCCGAAGGACCGGATGAAGCCGCACAGCCTGCCGCTGGTCGTGCTGGGCGCGGGTCTGCTGTGGTTCGGCTGGTTCGGCTTCAACGCGGGCTCCGCCCTCGGCGCGAACGCCACCGCCGGCGTCACCTTCGTCAACACCCTGGTCGCCACCGCCGCCGCGATGCTCGGCTGGCTGCTCGTGGAGCGGGTCCGCGACGGCAACGCCACCACGCTCGGCGCCGCGTCCGGCGTCGTCGCGGGTCTGGTCGCGATCACCCCGGCCTGCTCGGCGGTCACCCCGCTCGGCGCCATCGCGATCGGCGCGATCACCGGCGCCCTGTGCGCCCTGGCGGTCAGCCTGAAGTACCGATTCGGCTTCGACGACTCGCTCGACGTCGTGGGCGTGCACCTGGTCGGTGGCCTCTCGGGCACCATTCTCATCGGCTTCTTCGCCAGCTCCGCCGCCCCGGCGGGCATCGACGGCCTCTTCTACGGCGGCGGCGTCGACCAGCTGTGGCGGCAGGCCGTCGGCGCGCTGGCCGTGCTCGCGTACTCGTTCGTGCTGAGCCTCGTCCTCGGCTACCTGGTCAAGCTCACCGTCGGCTTCCGCGCCGACGAGGAGGCCGAGGTCGCCGGCATCGACGAGGCCGAGCACGCGGAGACCGCGTACGAGTTCGGCAGCGGCATCGGCGCCCGTGGCGGCAGCAAGCCCAGTGTCGCCGCCGGCGCCACTGCGGTCCTCGAGGGGAGCAACAAGTCATGAAGTTGGTCACCGCGATCATCAAGCCCTTCACCCTGGACGACGTGAAGGCGTCCCTGGAGCAGCTGGGCGTGCTGGGCATGACCGTCAGCGAGGTCCAGGGGTACGGCAGGCAGAAGGGCCACACCGAGGTCTACCGCGGCGCCGAGTACGCCGTGGACTTCGTGCCCAAGCTGCGCATCGAGGTCCTGGTGGACGACACCGCCGTGGAGAAGGTCCTCGACGCCGTCGTGGAGGCCGCGCGCACCGGCAAGATCGGTGACGGGAAGGTCTGGGTGACGCCGGTCGACACCGTCATCCGGGTCCGCACCGGGGAGCGCGGCTCGGATGCCCTATAGGGATCCGAAGTAGGAATGGGAGACGGCCGTATGGATAACGCCGAGGCGGCCGTCGTCACGGCTGACGACCTGGTGCGAGCACGCGATCGGCTGCTCGCGCCAGGTCGGCGCCGTTTGACGGGGGAGTCGCTGCGCGAGGCGCTGGTGGACCTGCACGAGTTCTGGCTCACCGCGCACGCCTCGCTGGCGGGCGTCGGCGGACCGGGCGGTGGGGTCGCACTGGTCGCCGTGGGGGGTCTGGGCAGGCGGGAGCTGGTGCCCTATTCCGATCTCGACCTGCTCCTGGTGCACAACGGGCACAAGGGCGTGGACGGGATCGCCGAGAAGCTCTGGTACCCGCTGTGGAACTCCGGCATCGGCCTGGACCACTCGGTGCGCACGGTCGGCGAGGCGCTGCGCGTCGCCGCCGGCGACCTGCGCACCGCGCTGGGGCTGCTGGACATCCGCCACATCGCGGGCGACCAGGAGATCAGCCAACGGCTGACCGACAGCGCCCGGCAGGCGTGGCGCACGGGGGTGCGCACGAGGCTGGACGAGATGGCCGAGTCGGCGTCGCGGCGGTGGGCGCGCAGCGGCGAGATCGCGCACCGCGTCGAGCCGGACCTCAAGCACGGCCGCGGCGGGCTGCGCGACGTGACGCTGCTGGACGCGTTGAGCGCGGCGCAGCTGACCGACCGGCCGTCCGCCGAGGTCAACGAGGCCCGCAAGCTGCTGCTGGACGTGCGCACCGAGCTGCGCCGGGTGGCGGGCAGGCCGCGCGACGTGCTCCGCGCGCAGGACGGCGACGAGGTCGCCACCGCGCTGGGCCTGCAGGACCGCTTCACGCTGGCCCGTTCGATGTCGTCCGCCGCGCGCACGATCGTCTACGCCGTGGACGTGGCCATGCGCACAGCGCGCGCCGCGGTGCCCAAGCGCGGACTGGGCGTGTTCGCCCGTTCCCCGCTCAGGCGGGCACCGGCCAGACGTCCGCTGGACGAGGGCGTCGTGCTGCACGGCTCCGAGGTGGCGTTGGCGCGTGACGCGGTACCCAGCCGTGACCCGGCACTACTACTACGGGTCGCCACGGCCGCCGCACGCAGCAAGCACCCGATCGCCCCGGGCACGTTGGCCAAGCTCGCCGACTCGGCCCCGGAGCTGCGCCAACCGTGGCCGAGGGAGGCCCGCGAGGAGCTGCTGGCCCTGCTCGGCACCGGCGTCGGCCTGATCGACGTGGTCGAGGCGCTGGACCGCACCGGCCTGTGGGGCAGGCTGTTCCCCGAGTGGGGCGCGGTGCGGGACCTGCCGCCGCGCGACGCCGCGCACACGTGGACCGTCGACCGGCACCTGGTGCAGGCCACCGCGCACGCCGCGCGCCTGGTGACCAGGGTGTCCCGGCCGGACCTGCTGCTGCTCGGCACCCTGGTGCACGACATCGGCAAGGGCAGGCAGGCCGACCACTCCGAGGTCGGCGCGGCGATCACCACGCAGATCGCCGAACGGCTCGGCCTGTGGCCGCAGGACGTGGCCACGCTCACCGCGCTGGTGCGCCACCACCTCCTGCTGCCGCACACGGCCACCCGCCGTGACGTGGAGGACGAGGCCACCGTGCGCCGCGTGGTGGACACGCTCGGCGGCGACCCCGTGCTGCTGGAGCTGCTCTACGCGCTGGCCGAGGCCGACGCCGTGGCCACCGGGCCGGGCGTCTGGTCGGACTGGAAGGCCTCGCTGATCAGCGACCTGGTCGCGCGCTGCCGCACGGCGATGGCGGGCGACCCGCTGCCCAAGCCGGAGCCGCTGGACCAGCGCCAGCAGGACCTCGCCCGGGCCGTGCTGGACAGCGGGAAACCGGACGTGCTGGTCGACCCGGGCGACCACGCGGCCACCGTGACGGTCGTCGCGCCCGACCGGCCGGGGCTGCTGTCGCGCGCGGCGGGCGTGCTCGCGTTGAACTCCCTGGAAGTGCACGCCGCGACCCTGCGCTCGCACGAGGGCGCGGCCGTGGACGTGTTCACCGTGTCGCCCAGGTTCGGCTCCCTGCCGGACGTGACCCTGCTTCGCGAGCAGCTCACCAGGGCGCTGGACGGCTCCCTCGCGCTGGCCGACAAGCTCGCCGCGAAGGAACGCGACTACGGCGGCCCGCCGCAGGACCCGCCACCGCCGAGGGTGCTCTGGTTCGACGACGAGTCGACCGGCGCGGTGGTGCTGGAACTGCGCGCGGCGGACCGGATCGGGCTGCTGCACCACGTCGCGGACGCGTTGGAGCAGTCCGGAGTGGACATCGTCTGGTCGCGGGTGTCCACATTGGGCTCCACGGTGGTGGACTCGTTCGCCATCACGCTGCCCGACGGCGGCGACGCCGACCAGCGGCGGCGGATCGAGCGGGCCGTGCTGCTGGCCGCGCGCTGAGGTTGCGTAGGTCTACGCACAACCGACCGAGGGGGCTCACGCTGCCGGTGGACCCCGTGCCGGGGGAGGCTTCTCCCGTGGCACGGGGGACCGCGCGGACCGGGGGGCGCCGGCGGGGTCAGCGCCACCGCGTGGTCGGGAGCGGCCTGTCGAGGGGTTGGGCCGCTCTCGATCACGCCCGGAACTCGTGGGCGTCCGAAACGTCTCTTTAGTATGGATGCGATGACCGCTGTCGCCGTGAGGCCGCGCTCGCTGGTCGTGCTGGCCGGACTGCCGGGAGCGGGTAAGTCGACGCTGCTCGCCGCCGCCGACACGGACGGCGCGCCCGCCGTCGTGCTCGACTCCGACCAGGTGCGGACCAGCCTCCGCGCCTTCTTCCCCGAGTCCCTGCCCTACCGGCTCTACCGGCCGTTGGTGCACTTCGTGCACCGCGCCCGGATCGTGTGGTTCGCGATCACCGCGAGCGGCCTGCTGCTCGTGCACGAGCCGTCCACCCGCCCGACCACCCGCGCCTGCCTCGTCGCCGTCGGCGTGCTGACCAACCGGCCCAGGCACTTCCTGTGGCTGGACGCGAGCCCGGAGCAGGCCCTGTCCGGCCAGGTGGCGCGGGGCAGGCTGATCCGGTCGCGGTCGTTCGCCCGGCACGTGCGCCGCGCGGCCAAGCTGCGCGCCCGCTTCGCCGAGGGCGTGCCGCCGCGCGGCTGGCAGGGCCTGACCCTGCTGACCCGTCGTGACCACCTGCGCCTGTCGGTGACGCCGGCGTGAACGGCTACCCTGAGTACGAGGAACCCACCGACGACGTGCGAGGTCTGGCGGCATCGTGTTCAACACCCTTTCCGACCGGCTCACCTCGGTCCTGCAGAACCTGCGGGGCAAGGGGCGGCTGTCCGAGGCCGACATCGACGCGACCGCGCGCGAGATCCGGGTCGCGCTGCTGGAGGCCGACGTCGCGCTGCCCGTGGTGCGCACGTTCATCGCGAAGGTCAAGGAGCGCGCCAAGGGCGCCGAGGTCAGCCAGGCCCTGAACCCGGCCCAGCAGGTCGTCAAGATCGTCAACGAGGAGCTGGTCGGCATCCTCGGCGGGGAGACCCGCAGGCTCAACCTGGCCAAGAACCCGCCGAGCGTGATCATGCTCGCGGGTCTGCAGGGCGCCGGCAAGACGACCCTGGCGGGCAAGCTCGCCAAGTGGCTCAAGGGCCAGGGCCACACCCCGATGCTGGTGGCGTGCGACCTCCAGCGCCCCAACGCGGTGACCCAGCTCCAGGTGGTCGGCGAGCGCGCGGGAGTGCCCGTGTTCGCCCCCGAGCCGGGCAACGGCGTGGGCGACCCGGTCGACGTGGCCCGCAAGGGCATCGAGGAGGCCAAGCGGGCGCAGCACGACATCGTGCTGGTCGACACCGCGGGCCGCCTCGGCGTCGACGAGGAGATGATGCGCCAGGCCGTCGACATCCGCGCCGCCGTGCAGCCCGACGAGGTGCTGTTCGTGGTCGACGCGATGATCGGCCAGGACGCGGTGAACACCGCCACGGCGTTCCGCGACGGCGTCGGCTTCACCGGCGTGGTGCTCACCAAGCTCGACGGCGACGCCCGCGGTGGCGCCGCGCTCAGCGTCCGCGAGGTCACCGGCCAGCCCATCCTGTTCGCCTCGAACGGCGAGAAGCTGGAGGACTTCGACGTCTTCCACCCGGACCGGATGGCGAGCCGGATCCTGGGCATGGGCGACATGCTCACCCTCATCGAGCAGGCCGAACAGGCGTTCGACGCCGACCAGGCCGAGGCCGCCGCGGTCAAGATGGGCTCCGGCCAGCTCACGCTCGAGGACTTCCTGGAGCAGATGCTGGCCCTGCGCAAGATGGGCCCGATCGCGAACCTGCTCGGCATGCTGCCCGGCGCGGGCCAGATGAAGGACCAGCTGGCCAACCTGGACGAGCGGCACCTGGACCGGGTGCAGGCGATCATCCGGGGCATGACCCCGGCCGAGCGCGACGACCCGAAGATCATCAACGCGTCCCGCCGGCTGCGCATCGCCAACGGCTCGGGCGTCCGGGTCAGCGACGTGAACGACCTGGTCAACCGCTTCTTCGAAGCGCGCAAGATGATGAGCCAGATGGCCGGCCGCTTCGGCCTGCCCGGCGGTGGCGGCAAGAACAACCGCAAGGGCAAGGGCAAGAAGGGGAAGAAGGGCAAGGGCCGCGGCCCCACGCCGCCGAAGGTGCGCGGCGGGTTCCCGGGGATGCCCGGGATGATGCCCGGCATGCCCCCCCAGGGCGGCGGCCCCGCGCTGCCCCCCGGCCTCGGCGGCTTCGACCAGCTCCCACCCGGCTTCGACCCGTCGAAGCTGAAGTTCGACAAGTGAGCGGCCTGCACCTGCGGGGCGTCGTCCTCCCCGAGGGCGGCGACCCGCAGGACCTGTGGGTGGTCAACGGGCGGATCCGCACCCGGCCGGTGCCCGGCGCGACCACCGTCAGCAGCGGTGGCTACCTGGTGCCCGGCCTGGTCGACGCGCACTGCCACGTCGGCCTGGGCGCCAAGGGCGCGGTCGACCTGCCCGAGGCGGTCGACCAGGCCCTCGCCGACCGGCGGGCGGGCACGCTGCTCATCCGCGACTGCGGCTCGCCGCTGGACACGCGACCGCTGCAGGAGCGCCTCGACCTGCCCCGGATCATCCGCGCGGGCAGGCACCTGGCCAGGCCCAAGCGGTACATCAAGTACCTGGGCGTCGAGATCGAGGACCCGGCCGACCTGCCGGCCGCGGTGGCCGAGCAGGTCGCCGCCGGCGACGGCTGGGTGAAGCTGGTCGGCGACTGGATCGACCGCTCCACCGGCGACCTCGCGCCCCTGTGGACCGAGGACGTGCTCACCGAGGCGATCAAGGTCGCGCACGAGAACAAGGCCAGGGTCACCGCGCACGTCTTCGGCGAGGAAGCCCTGCCCGCCCTGCTCAACGCGGGCATCGACTGCATCGAGCACGGCACGGGCCTGACCGACGACACGATCGCGCAGATGGCCCGCAACGGGACCGCGCTGGTGCCGACGTTGATCAACATCGAGAACTTCCCGGACATCGCGGCCGGCGCGGACAAGTACCCGGTCTACCAGGGCCACATGCGGCACCTGTACGAGCGCAACGCCGGGACCATCGCGAAGGCGGTCGAGGCGGGCGTGCCGGTGTTCGCGGGCACGGACGCGGGCGGCGGCATCGAGCACGGCCGGATCGTGGACGAGATCAAGGCGCTGCACGGGGTCGGCCTGAGCACCACCCAGGCCCTCGGCGCGGCGTCCTGGGCCGCCCGCGAGTGGCTCGGCTTCCCGTCGCTGACCGAGGGCGCCGCGGCCGACGTCGTGGTCTACGAGGACGACCCGCGCGCGGACCTCGACGCCCTGCGGCGCCCGAAGCTGGTCATGCTGCGCGGCCGGATCCACGCCTGACCTCGCGGCACCCGTCCGGCGGCGGTAGGAAATCCGCGATCGGGCCTGGTGGCGAGGAGTTCTTCCGCCACCCGAAGTGACTGCTGCCGCCGTCAGGGTGATCTTGAACGGCCTCGGGCAGCACTCCGCCCCACCGGACCACTACGTTCGGACGAGTGGAGGAACAGCAGGACCGGGACACCGGCCGGGCGCACTGGGGCTTCCTGGCGTTCTTCACCGGGCTCGGCGGCTACCACCTCGCCATCCTCGCCTTCACCGCCGCCACCGCCGACCGGTTCGCCGAGGTGGACGTCACCGACCCGCCGGTGCTCGGCCCGCTCCTGCTGCTGGTGTTCCTGCCCAACGTCCTGCTCGGCCTCGGCCCGGTCGTCATCTCCTGGTACCGGGGCAACGGGCCCAACAAGGACTTCGGCCTGGTGCCCACCCTCCGGGACCTGAAAGTGGGCCTGGCCGCCGGCGGCGCGGCGCTGCTGGCCGCCTGGCTCATCGGCGCGCTGCTGCTGCGCATCAACCCGGACCGGTCCAGCTCGCTGGACGAGATCGAAGCGCTCTCCGGCGGCCGGACGGTCTGGCTGGCCGCCGCGGCGCTGTTCGTCTTCCTCGGCGCGCCGCTGACCGAGGAACTGCTCACCAGGGGCGCGCTGTGGCAGGCGCTGGCCCACTACCGGATACCCAGGATCGCGATCCTGGCGCTGACCGCCGTCGTCTTCGCGTTCCTGCACGAGGAGAGCTGGCGCGTGCTCAGCCTGTTCGCGCAGGGGCTGGCCATCGGCGCGGCCCGCATGATCACCGGCCGGGTGGCCTCCAGCGTGGTGGCCCACGCGACGAACAACCTGCTGCCCGCCGTCTACCTCTACACCGGCTGACTAGGGTGGATGGCTGTGACACGACCGGATGAACCGCCCCCGGGGCTGATCGCCAGCGTCCGCGCGGTGGGACGGGAGCCCGAAGCGGTGCACGCGGGCCAGCGGTGGGGCTTCGGCGCGTTCCTGCTCGTCGAAGCGGTCTTCGTGCTCAGCGCGGTGTTCATCACGGCGGTGGCCCGCACGTCGGGCACGGACATCGGCTCGTCGGTGACCTTCGTCCTGGTCGGGTCCATCGTGCCGACGGTGCTGGCGGCGGCGGTCGCGGTCACCATCACCTACCTGCGCGGCAACGGCCCGTTCCAGGACCTCCGGCTCGCCTGGGACTGGGCGGACGTCAAGGTCGGGCTCAAGCTGGGCGCGCTCGGCCTCGTGCTGACCTACGTGGCCGCGGTGATCTGGTCGAGGGTGGTCGGCGACAAGAACGCCACCTCCGCGATCGGCGAGCTCGTGGACGGCGCGGGGCTGCCCCTGGCCGCCGCCGTGGCGATGTTCGTCTACGTGTGCTTCCTGGGCCCGGTGTGCGAGGAAGTGATCTACCGGGGCCTGCTGTGGGGCGCGATCGAGCGGCAGCGCTGGAGCCGGTGGGCGGCGTTCGTGCTGACCACGCTGATCTTCGCGGCCAGCCACCTCGAACCGCTGCGGACGTCGTTGCTCATCGTCATCGCGCTGCCCATCGGCATCGCCCGCCTCATCACCCGCCGGCTCACCGCGAGCGTGGTGGCGCACGTGATCAACAACTTCCTGCCCGGCCTGACCCTCCTCCTCGTCTCCATCGGGGTGATGCCCGCGTGAGCACCCGCGCGATCGACCTCAACAGCGACCTCGGCGAGGGCTTCGGCATCTGGCGCCTCGGCGACGACGAAGCCCTGCTCGGCATCGTGACCAGCGCGAACGTGGCCTGCGGCTTCCACGCGGGCGACCCGTCGACCATGCGCCGGGTGTGCCGCCAGGCGGCGGGCGCGGGCGTGGCGGTCGGCGCGCAGGTCTCCTACCGCGACCTCGCGGGCTTCGGCCGCCGGTTCATCGACGCGGACCCGGCCGAGCTGGCCGACGAGGTGCTGTACCAGATCGGGGCGCTGGACGCGTGCGCCAAGGCGGCCGGGACGTCGGTCGAGTACGTCAAGCCGCACGGCGCGCTCTACAACGCCACCGTGCACCACGACCGGCAGGCGCAGGCCGTGGTCGACGGCGTGAAGGCGTTCGGAGACCTGCCCGTCCTCGGGCTGCCCGGCTCGCGCCTGCTCCACCACGCCGAACGGGCGGGCCTGCGCCCGGTGCGGGAGGCGTTCGCCGACCGCGCGTACACGCCCGAGGCCACCCTGGTGCCCCGCACCGCGCCGAACGCCGTCCTGACCAGCACGGACGCCGTGCTGGCGCAGGTGCTCCGGCTCGCCGAGCGGGGCGAGCTGATCGCCGCGGACGGCGCCGTGCTCAAGGTGGAGGTCGACTCCATCTGCCTGCACGGCGACACGCCGGGCGCGGTCGAGCACGCGACGAAGATCCGGGCCGCGCTGGCGGACGCGGGCGTCCCCGTGGCCCGATTCGTCCTCCGGTAGACCCGTCTGGCAGAATGGTCGGTTGTTCGCCGAGGTCGGTCCCTCTCACCGTGCCATGGCGCCCCAGACACCTGGGCTTTCACCACCCGTGCCCCACTCGGGTGAGGACTGCCCGCACCTGAGCACACGAGAGCACGAGGAGCACCCACACCCGTGGCCGTCAAGATCAAGCTTCAGCGGCTTGGCAAGATCCGTCAGCCGTACTACCGGATCGTCGTCGCCGATGCCCGCACCCGCCGCAACGGCAAGGCCATCGAGACGATCGGCAAGTACCACCCGAAGGAAGAGCCGTCGTTCATCGCGGTGGACAGCGACCGCGCGCAGTACTGGCTGGGCGTCGGCGCGCAGCCGACCGAGTCGGTCCAGCGCCTGCTCGAGATCACCGGTGACTGGCAGAAGTTCAAGGGCCTCCCGGGCGCCGAGGGCACGCTGAAGGTCAAGGAGCCCAAGACCAGCAAGGCGGACCTGTTCGCCGCCGCGCTGGCCGCCGCGGGCGACGCGCCGTCCACCGAGGCGACCACCCCGAAGAAGAAGTCGGCCAAGAAGGACGACGCCAAGAAGGCTGACGCCGAGGCCGCTCCCGAGGCTGCCAAGGACGAGGCGTGAGCTTGTTGGCTGACGCTCTCGAACACCTCGTTCGGGGCATCGTCGACCACCCGGACGACGTCCGGGTGAACCTGGTCACGACCCGCCGCGGTCGCACGCTCGAGGTCCACGTCCACCCGGACGACCTCGGCAAGGTGATCGGCCGCAGCGGTCGCACCGCGACCGCCCTGCGCACCGTGATGGCCGGTATCGGTGGTCGTGGCGTGCGCGTCGACGTGGTCGACACCGACCGCTGAACGCGCACATGGACGTCGTCGTCGGCCGAGTGGCCAAGGCGCACGGGATCAGCGGCGAGCTCGCGGTCGACGTGCGCACGGACTCGCCCGAGACCCGGTTCGCGCCGGGCTCGGTGGTGGCCGCCAAACTGCGCGACGGCACCTCCCGCAACCTCACCGTCGCAGCCGCCCGGAACCACTCCGGGCGGCTGCTGGTGCGTTTCGAGGAAGTGCTGACCCGGGACGTCGCCGAGACGCTGCGCGGCACCTTGCTGCTCGCGAGCACCGAGGACCTGCCGCCGACCGGCGACCCGGACGAGTTCTACGACCACGAGCTCGAAGGGCTGACCGCCGAGCTCGTGGACGGCACGAGGATCGGCACCGTGCTGGAGGTCGTGCACGGGCCCGGCGGCGAGCTGCTGGTGGTCAAGCGCGAGAACGGCGACGAGGCCCTGATCCCGTTCGTGCGCGAGATCGTGCCCACGGTGGACCTCGCGGGCAAGCGCGTGCTGCTGGACCCGCCCGAGGGCCTCCTCGATGCGGATTGACGTCGTCACGATCTTCCCGGAGTACCTCGACCCGCTCCGCGCCGCCCTGCTCGGCAAGGCGATCGACAAGGGTCTGATCAGCGTCGGCGTGCACGACTTGCGCAACTGGACGCACGACGTGCACAAGGCCGTCGACGACAGCCCGTACGGCGGCGGTCCGGGGATGGTGATGAAGCCCCAGGTGTGGGGCGAGGCGCTGGACGACGTCGTCACCCCGGCCACCCGCCTGATCGTGCCGACGCCGGCCGGTCGGCCGTTCACCCAGCGGTTGGCGCACGACCTGGCCGCGGAGGAGCACCTGGTGTTCGCCTGCGGCCGGTACGAGGGCATCGACCAGCGGGTCGTGGACGACGCGTCGCGCCGGATGCGCGTGGACGAGGTCTCCATCGGCGACTACGTGCTCGTCGGCGGCGAGGTGGCGGTGCTGGTGATGGTCGAGGCCGTCGTCCGCCTCCTGCCCGGCGTGCTCGGCAACCCGAAGTCGGCCGCCGAGGACTCGTTCTCCGACGGCCTGCTGGAGGGACCCAGCTACACCCGGCCCGAGGTGTGGCGCGACCTCGCCGTGCCGGAGGTCCTGCGCTCGGGCAACCACAAGGCGATCGACCGCTGGCGGCGCGACCAGTCGCTGCGCCGCACCCGCGAACGCCGCCCCGAACTGCTCGACGCCCTGCCCGAGGGCGCGCTCGACAAGCACGACCGCAAGCTGCTCGACGAGCTCGACCGAGGGCCGGACTAGGGGCGATTTCGTGCCGCCGCCCCTCGTCTGGCACACTGGACAGGTTGCTGCACCCGGGTCGACTCATCCGGCGTGCGCCAGGCCCGCCCCCGCGCGTGTGTGACATGAGTTCGGCCGCGCCCTGGGGGAGTACGCAATACACGTGAGGACGAGGACGGACCACCGATGAACACCCTGGACGCTCTTGACGCCCAGTCGCTGCGCTCCGACATCCCCAGCTTCCGGCCGGGCGACACGTTGAAGGTCCACGTCCGCGTCATCGAGGGCTCCCGCGAGCGGGTCCAGGTGTTCCAGGGCGTCGTGATCCGCCGCCAGGGTGGCGGCATCCGTGAGACCTTCACCGTCCGCAAGGTCTCGTTCGGTGTCGGCGTCGAGCGCACCTTCCCGGTGCACTCCCCGAACATCGCCGAGATCGAGGTCGCCACCCGCGGCGACGTCCGCCGGGCGAAGCTGTACTACCTGCGCGACCTGCGCGGCAAGGCCGCCAAGATCAAGGAGAAGCGCGAGGCTCGCCCGGCCTCCTGACGCCGGGCACACGCGGAACCAGTAGCCTGCCCACGTGGCAGATCCCGTGCACCGCTCCGCTGACGAAGACGGTCAGGATCCCGCAGTCGAGTCCACTCCGGACTCGGCTGCGGGCGGCAAGTCGAAGAAGGACAAGAAGAAGCCGCCGCTCTGGCGCGAGCTCCTCGTGCTCGGCGCCACGGCGCTGGTCCTCACCATCCTGATCCAGACGTTCCTGGCGCGGGTGTACGTCATCCCGTCGCAGTCGATGGAGGAGACCCTCCACGGCTGCCCCGGGTGCAACAACGACCGGGTGCTGGTCGACAAGCTGGTCTACGACTTCACCGAGATCGAACCGGGCGAGGTCGTGGTCTTCCGCGGCCCCGAGACCTGGGGCAACAACGACTTCAACTCCGGCCGGTCGGACAACCCGATCGTGGCCGGCATCCAGTCGGTGGCCTCGCTGGTCGGCCTCGCGCCGCCGGACGAGCGCGACTTCGTGAAGCGGGTCATCGCGGTCGGCGGGCAGACCGTCGAGTGCTGTGACGAGCAGCACCGCGTCAAGGTCGACGGCAAGCCGCTGGACGAGCCGTACATCTACTGGCAGCCCGGCACCTCGCCGGAGAACCACGACCCGTTCGAGCCGGTCAAGGTCCCCGAAGGCCACCTTTGGGTGATGGGTGACAACCGCACGAACTCCACCGACTCCCGCAAGCAGGGCGGTGGTGGCGTGGCGGGCACCGTGCCGGAGGACAACGTCATCGGCAAGGCTCGGGTCATCGTGCTGCCGCCGTCGCGCTGGCAGGGCATCGGCGACCACAACCCGCAGGCCGTCGCGCTCGGCGCGCCCGCGTGGCAGAGCGCCGTCCCGGCGGGCGCCGGCCTGGCCGCGGCGTGGCCGCTGGTGTTCTTCGGCCGCAAGCTCCGCAGGCGGTTGACCAGGGCCACACAGCCCTGATCGGTAGGCTGACCGGGTGGTGGACGTCGCATCGTCCCGGGGCTCCTCCGACGAGGGGGAACCGGAGCACGAGGAAAAGGTCGAGCAGTGGCGTGCCCGCGCGCGCAAAACGGCCAAGCGCAAGGGCTCGTTCTGGAAAGAGCTGCCGATCCTGATCGGTGTCGCGGTGGTGCTCGCGGTGCTGATCCAGTCGTTCCTGGCGAAGGTCTACATGATCCCGTCGGAGTCGATGGAGCAGACGCTGCACGGCTGCTCCGGCGGCTGCTTCGGCGACCGGGTGCTGGTGGACAAGCTGGTCTACGACTTCGCCGAGATCGAACCGGGCGAGGTCGTGGTCTTCCACGGCCCCGACAGCTGGATCAACCAGGACTTCGTCGCGCCCGAGCCGACGAACCCGCTGGTCAAGGCGTTGCAAGGGCTCGGGTCGCTGATGGGGTTCCCGGCGGCGAACGAGGAGGACTTCGTCAAGCGGGTCATCGCGGTCGGCGGGCAGACCGTGCAGTGCTGCGACGACCGCAACCGGGTCGTGGTGGACGGCAAGCCGCTGGACGAGCCGTACGTGTACTGGGCGCCGGGCCGCAGCACGGTGCAGGAGTCGTTCGCCGAGCTGAAGATCCCCGAGGGCTACCTGTTCGTGATGGGCGACAACCGCAACGACTCGTGCGACTCGCGGTGCCAGGGCGACGGCCGCGAGGGCGGTCTCGTGCCGGTGGACAACGTCGTGGGCAAGGCGCGGGTGATCGTGCTGCCGCCGGCGCGCTGGCAGGGCGTGGGCGACCACAACCCGCAGGTCGTGGCCATCGGGGCGCCCGCGTGGCAGGACGCGCTGCCGGCCGGTGTCGGCCTCGCGGCGGCGTGGCCGGTGCTGCTGCTGGGCAAGCGGGTGAGGTCGCGTTTCCGGGGTTCACGACTGGGATAGGGTCGAGGGGTGATCCGCAAGCCGCCTCGCGTCCAGGTCCGGCAGACCGCGGGAATCTGGGCCTTCGAGGCCGCGTTGGACCGGCGCGGGTTCGGCCCCGTGGCCGGCGTGGACGAGGCCGGTCGTGGCGCCTGCGCGGGCCCGCTCGTCGTGGCGTCGTGCGTGCTCAAGCCGGGTGACGCGGCGAAGTTCGACGGGCTCACCGACTCGAAGCTGCTCACCGCCGCCGCGCGCGACCGGATGTACGACCTGGTGCTCAAGCGCGCGCTGGACTACGCGGTGATCGTGATCCCGGCCGCCGAGGTCGACCTGATCGGCGTGCACGTGGCCAACATCGAGGGCATGCGGCGCGCGGTCGCGCGGTTGGAGGCACATCCCGGGTACGTCCTGACGGACGGCTTCCCGGTGCCCGGTCTCACCGCACCCAACATGCCGGTGGTCAAGGGCGACCGGGTGGCGGCGTGCGTCGCGGCGGCGTCCGTGCTGGCCAAGGTCACGCGGGACCGGATCATGACCGGTCTGCACGAGGAGCTGCCCGTCTACGGGTTCGACGTGCACAAGGGCTACAGCACCCCCGAGCACTCGGCGGCGCTGGTGGAGCACGGCCCGAGCGCGCAACACCGCTGGTCGTATGCGAACGTGGCCGCCGCGGCGCTCCGGCACGGGATGGCGGCGCCGCACCGGGTGGCGCGCGGCGTGGTCGCGGCCGCCGTGGTCCAGAATGGGACAACCCCGCAGACCAGCGGTGGCAGGCTCGCGACGAGGAGGGGCGCGGATTCGATGATTACCCGCGCGGAGGCGTAATGAGTGCAGAGGATCTCGAGAAGTACGAGACCGAGATGGAGTTGTCGCTGTACAAGGAGTACCGCGACATCGTCAGCCAGTTCTCGTTCGTCGTGGAGACCGAGCGGCGGTTCTACCTGGCCAACTCGGTGGACGTGCAGGTCCGCAACGCGGACGGCGAGGTCTACTTCGAGGTGCGGATGTCCGACGCGTGGGTGTGGGACATGTACCGCCCCGCCCGATTCGTGAAGAACGTCCGCGTCATCACCTTCAAGGACGTCAACGTCGAGGAGCTGGACAAACCCGACCTCAGGCTGCCCGAGGACGGCCCGTTCAACTCCTGATACCCGCAAAGTCGCAGGGGCCTGCCCGTGGGGGTGGGCCCCTTTGCGCGTTCCGGCCGTTACCACGCGCCACCGACATTTCCCCGGCGGCCGTCCACAGCCCTTGAAGTTGTCCACAGCCGGCGAACTGCCCATCGCCACCCCGCCACCACCCCGGCATGGTCGAACCAGGACCGATTCCGGAGGAGTGGGACATGAACACGGCGACCGACCTGGGCAGGCGTGGCGAGGACGCGGCGTGCCGGTACCTGGAGCACCAGGGCCTGTCGATCCTGGCGCGCAACTGGCGGTGCGACGACGGTGAGCTGGACGTCATAGCCACCGACGGCGCCCGGCTGGTGGTCGTCGAGGTGAAGTGCCGTTCGGGCACCAGCAGGGGCACGCCCCTGGAAGCCGTGACGCCGGACAAGCTGGAGCGCGTCCGCAAGTCGGCCCTGCGCTGGCTGAGCGCCAACCGGGTCGGGCGCGTGGAGATCCGGTTCGACGTGATCGCGATCGAGTGGCCGCCCGAGGGCAAGGTCCGCCTGCACCACCTGCGAGGTGTGTGATGGCGCTCGCGCGTACGTGGTCGGTGGCGTTGTTCGGCGTGGACGGCGTGCCGGTGGAGATCGAGGCCGACGTCGGTGTCGGCACGGTGAGGACCCAGCTCCTCGGCCTGCCGGACGCCGCCCTGCACGAGTCGAAGGACCGCGTGAAGGCGGCGGTGCGCAACAGCGGGCACGACTGGCCGTCCCAACGCGTGACGCTGGGCCTGTCCCCGGCCACGCTGCCCAAGAACGGCTCCGGCTACGACCTGGCCATCGCCTGCGTCGTCCTGGCCGCCGCCAAGGCGATCCCGGGCGAGCGCCTGGCCGACACCGTGCTGCTGGGCGAGCTGGCCCTGGACGGCCGGGTCCGCACCGTCCGGGGTGTGCTGCCCGCGCTGGTGGCGGCCAAGCGGTCGGGCCTGACCGAGGCGGTGGTCCCGGTGGACGTGCTGCCCGAAGCCGCCCTGGTGGACGGCATGACCGTGCACGGCGCCACGACCCTGACCGACGTCCTGTCCTGGCTGGGCGGCGAGCACACCCTCCACCACACCGCCCCGCCCGCCATCGCCCGACCGCCGGACGGCCCGGACCTGGCGGACGTGGTGGGCCAGCCGGAGGCGAGGTGGGCCCTCGAAGTGGCCGCCGCCGGCGGTCACCACATCCTGCTGACCGGGCCGCCGGGGACCGGCAAGACCATGCTGGCCCAACGCCTGGCCGGCCTCCTGCCGCCGTTGTCGCCGGAGGAGGCGCTCGGCGTCACGGCGGTGCACTCCATCGCGGGTCTGCTGTCCCCGGAGAGCCCGCTGGTCGCCACGCCGCCGTTCGTCTCGCTGCACCCGACCACGTCGACGGTGGCGCTGATCGGCGGCGGCACCGGCATGGCGAAGCCGGGTGCGATGAGCCGGGCCCACCGGGGCGTGCTGTTCCTGGACGAGGCCCGGGAGTTCGGCGCGGCGAAGCTGGACGCGCTGCGCACGGCGTTGGAGGAGGGCGAGGTGCGGTTGGCGAGGCGTGACGGCATCGCCCGCTACCCGGCCAGGTTCCAACTCGTGCTGGCCACCAACCCGTGCCCCTGCGCACCGCCGAAGGACATCGACTGCGTCTGCCTGCCCGCCGCGCGGAGGCGCTACCAGAGCAAGCTCTCCGGCCCGCTCCTGGACCGGGTGGACCTGCGGGTGGTGATGCGCCCCCTGACCGCCATGAGCAACGCGGAGATCGCCCCACCGGAACCGACCGCCGCCGTCCGCGAGCGGGTCCAGAAGGCCAGGACGCGGGCGACGGAACGCTGGGCGGCGCACGGCTGGCTGACCAACGCCGAGGTGCCGGGCCCCGCGCTCAGGCGGGAGTACGCCCTGCCAAGAAACGCGACCACCGTCCTGGACCGAGCGCTGACCACGGGAGCCCTGACGGGCCGTGGCGCGGACCGGTGCCTACGAGTCGCCTGGACCCTCGCCGACCTGGCCGAGGTCGACCAACCGACAGCGGACCACGTAGCCGCCGCCCTGGAGTTCCGAGAGCGCAGGAAGTCATGACCGACCCAACCCCCACCCAGCCGATCCCTGCCGACCAGCCCTTCGCCGCCCAGTCCCTCGCCGCCCAGTCCCTCGCCGCCCAGTCCCTCGCCGCCCAGTCCCAACCCGCCCTCGCCGCCCCGATCCTCGCCGACCCTGACCCGGCTCCCGCCGACCCGAACCGCGCCAAGGGCCCACCCGTCCACCCACCGATCGCCCGCCCGCCGGCTGAGCCCTCAACCCCGCCATCCGCACCACCACCGTCTGCACCACCACCCTCCGCACCACCGACCCCAGCCCTGCCCCCGCTCCCTCCCTCGAACGTGACCCCGAGGGCCTCACCGCCGACCGTGTCGACCGACGTCAGCCCTACTGCGGCGGCGCGGACCGTGGTCGCGTCCAGGCTGGCCGCAGGCAGCCACCACGCGGGCGGTGGGCTCGTGGGCCGGTCGGTCGAGTCGGGTCCGCAGGTCGAGCAGGCCTCCGGCGTGCGGAGCGGGATCGAATCGGCGCCGGCCGGGTCGAAGGCGGTTCGCGCGGCGGACATGTCGCGTGACCCGGAGCCCGGCGAGGGGTTCGCGCCGGTCACCCGCCCCGGGCCCGACGAGTGGTGGCGGTCGCCGTGAGCACCGATGAGATCCGGCTGGCCCGGGCCTACCTGTCGCGGGTGGCCGAGCCGCCCGCCGCTGCTCTGGTCCGGTTCGTCGCCGAAGTCGGGCCGGTGCGGGCCGCGGAGTCGGTCAGGGCCGGGGAGGTGCCGTCCGGGGTCGACAGCCAGACATCGGCCCGTCGAGGGTTGGACCAGGCCGAGCAGGACCTGGAGGCGGCCGCGAAGGTCGGCGGGCGGCTCCTGGTCCCCGAGGACGACGAGTGGCCCCGCTGGCCCTTCAACGCCCTCGCCCTCGCCGCCGCCAACGGCCTGCGGTGCGGTGTGGAGCCCTTGGCGTTGTGGGTCCGGGGCGAGGCTGACCTCTCCTCCATCACAGAGCGGGCCGTCGCGGTGGTCGGCAGTCGGGCCGCCTCCGGCTACGGGCAGCACGTCGCGGGCGAGTTCGGCTTCGGGTTGGCCGAGGCCGGTGTCACCGTGGTGTCCGGCGCGGCCTACGGGATCGACGGCGCGGCGCACCGGGGCGCGATCACGGCGGGCGGGCCGACGATCGCCGTGCTGGCCTGCGGGATCGACGTCGCCTACCCGTCCGGCCACCGCCCCTTGCTCGAACGCATCCCCGGCCAAGGGCTGCTGGTGAGCGAGTACCCGCCGACCCACACGCCCGCGCGCCACCGGTTCCTGACGCGAAATCGGCTCATAGCCGCTCTGGCCGAAGGCACCGTGGTCGTCGAAGCGGGACGGCGCAGCGGGGCCAAGAACACCGCCGCGTCTACGGCGGCACTCGGCCGGGTGCTCATGGCGGTTCCCGGGCCGATCACGTCGGTCAGCTCGTCGGGCTGCCACGAGCTGCTGCGTTCGGGGCTCGCGGTGCCGGTGACCAGCGTCGCCGAGATCATCGAGTCGACCGGACGGCTCGGTGTCGACCTCGTCGAAGCCACCAGGAACACCGACACCGGACCACCGCAGGGCGAGGCGATGCGGGTCTTCGAAGCGCTGGGCCTGGCGTTCGGGCACAGCCCGGAGGCGATCTCCGTCGAATCCGGCGTCGAGCTGGCTCGGGTGCGCGCCTTGTTGCCGCAATTGGAACTGGCCAGTCTCGCCGAACGCACGGAGAGCGGTTGGAAGCGCTCCCAGGACGGGAGTTGGCGTGGCGATACTTGACCAAGAGCGCTTGAGGGCGCAGCGTCAGGGGCTATGTCCCCGCCGCCGCCCGCTCGGACACGTCGTGTCGACCTGGTTCGCCTGCGTCGCGCGCTGCCCGCGGACGTGGCGACGGCCCTGGACCGCTACGAACGCCACCTCGCGATGGAACGCGGTCTGTCACCGCACACGGTGCGCGCGTACCTCGGCGACGTGGTCGCCCTGCTGGTCCACTTAGCCGAGGGCACACCCGACAACGCCACCGTGGAAGCGATCGACCTGCCGGGCCTGCGGTCGTGGTTGGCTTTCCAGCACTCCGCCGGCGCGAGCCGGACGACGATGGCCCGACGCGCCGCCTCCGCCCGCACGTTCACCGCCTGGGCCTCCCGCAACGACCTGCTCGCCGCCGACCCCGGCCCGCGGCTCAGCGCGCCCCGCCCCCACCGGACCCTCCCCGCCGTGCTGCGCCCGGACCAGGCCGACGCCGCCATGGCAGTTGCCGAAGTAGGCGCGGAACACGGCGATCCGGTTGCGCTGCGTGACCAAGCCGTGGTGGAGTTGCTGTACGCAACGGGTGTCCGGGTCGCCGAGTTGTGCGGTCTCGACCTCGACGACGTGGACTACTCCCAAAGGGTGATTCGGGTTCTGGGCAAGGGTGGTCGCGAACGCACCGTGCCGTTCGGCGTTCCGGCCGAACGGGCTGTACGGCGCTGGGTGGAACATGGTCGATCCGCCCTGGTCAGCGACCGTTCACACCGTGCGCTGCTGCTCGGCGCGCGAGGTGGGCGGCTCGACCCGCGTACCGCCAGGAGGGTTGTCCACGATGTAGTGGGTGCGGTACCTGAGACGGCCGACACCGGGCCGCACGGCCTGCGCCACTCCGCGGCCACGCACCTGTTGGAAGGGGGAGCGGACCTGCGCACCGTCCAAGAGCTTCTTGGTCACGCTACGCTCGCAACGACTCAGCTCTACACACACGTCACCGTCGAACGGCTGAAGGCGATCCATGACCGAACCCACCCCCGCTCCTGACGTCGCAGGGGGAGGTTCGCGGACCGCAACCGTGACCTCTCCCTCCGCCGCGCACGTCGGGACCTCGTCGGCGGCGCGCACCCCGACTGGGACGTACGGTCACCACGTCGACGGCGAGCCGCAGCGCACGAACGGGCACGCCGCCCCCGCGGTGGTCCCCGGCAGGCCCGCGCACGCGGCGTCGGAGTCGCGCACCGCCGATGACGTGGAAGCCGGGATCATCGCGCTGTGGCACACCTACGGCGAGTCACGTCGGCAGGCCCTGCGCGACCGCCTGGTGCTGCACTACGCGCCGCTGGTGAAGTACGTCGCCGGTCGGGTCGGCACCGGTCTGCCCGCGCACGTCGACGTGGCGGACCTGATCCAGTCCGGCATCTTCGGCCTGGTCGACGCGATCGAGAAGTTCGAGCCCGAGCGCGGCCTGAAGTTCGAGACGTACGCGATGCAGCGCATCAGAGGCGCGATCCTCGACGACCTGCGCTCACAGGACTGGGTGCCGCGCTCGGTCCGCAGCCGGGCACGTGACGTCGAGCGCGCCCTGGAACGCCTGGGTGGCCGCCTCCAGCGCACCCCGACCGACCGCGAGCTCGCCGCCGAGCTGAAGATCGGCCTCGGTGAGCTGCGCGAGCTCTACGCCCAGCTCCAGCTCACCAGCGTGGTCGCCCTGGACGAGCTGATCGCCGCCGGCCGCAACACCGGTGGCGCGGGCTCGTCACTGGCCGAGTCCCTGCCCGACGAGGGCGCGGAGGACCCGATCGCCACCCTGGTCGACCAGGACAGCCGCCGCCAACTCGCCGACGCGATCGCCCAGCTCGCCGAACGGGACCGCGTCGTGGTCACCCTGTACTACTTCGAGAACCTGACGCTGGCCGAGATCGGCAAGGTCCTGGGCGTCACGGAGTCCCGCGTGTGCCAGCTGCACACCCGGGCGGTGCTGCGCCTGCGCACCAAGCTGAACGAGCAGCTGGAGGCCTAGCCCAGCTCCGCCGATGCCCATCGGCATCAGTCGCCCATCGGCAGCAGACCCCAACCGCCACCCGGCGAACGCACTTGCCGGACGCACCTGCCGAACCCACCGCCGGACGCACCCGCCAAGTGCCGTCGGCGAATCACACGCACGCCTTCAACGGGCGCCGTGCTCGACGGACACCCGGTTTCGCCGAATCGAGGTCGGCCCGGAGGCCACGAGCCCGCCGCGACCACTGCACGGAGACATCCCCCGATCGCGCCGCCCTGTCCGCTAGGCGGCGGCGCTGCGAGGTGAGGCGCTGGTGGGCGCACGTGGGCGCGGGTGGGGAGGTTGCGCGGTGGGGAGGTTGCGCGGTGGGGAGGTCGCGCGGTGGAGTGCGCGGTCGGGGTGGCGCTGGCTTTGGGTGAGGTTGCGGGAAGGGCGTGGTTGAGGGGCACTCGGCGGGTGCGGCGGGTGCGGCGGGTGCGGCGGGTGCGGGCGGGTGCGGCGGGTGCGGCGGGTGCGGCCGGTGCGGCGGTGGCTCGGGCGAGGCGGTGGGGCGAGCTTCGGTGCGGTGGTGCGGTGGTGCGGTGGTGCGGTGGTGCGGCAGGGAGGGCGAGATGGCGAGGCAGGTGAGTCAGAGGAGCTGGCCGGGTCAGCGGGGCTGGCCGGTAAGCAGGTTGGGCTGGTCAGAAGGGTGGGCGCGTTGAGGGCCGCTGCCGTCCGCCCTCGGGAGGAGGCGGACACGGCCGTTGGACAACAGGTGCAGTGGGTTCAGGTAGGTGCGGGAGCGCGGTGGGGTGGTTCGCAGTGCGCCCCAGTGGAGGCAGGCCTCGGTGGGGCAGCCCTCGTGGCCCGGGTTCAGGGTGCCGATCCGGTCGCCTCGCCGTACCGGTTGACCTCGGCGGACGGTGGGGGTGACCGGTTCGTAGGTGGTTCGCAGGCCGCCGGTGTGCAGCAGTGAGACGACCGCACGGTCGGCGACCGGGCCCGCGTGCACGACGACGGCATCGGCGGCGGCCAGGACGGTGGCGCCCGCGGTGGCGGCCAGGTCCACGCCGCGGTGGCCGGGCCCGTACTCCGTCGCCGGCGCTGCGAAGGCGCGGACGACCTGGTGCGGTGGTGCGAGCGGCCAGGCGAAGCGCGGTGGGCGGTCGGCCCTCGCGGGCGCCGGCGACGCGGTCAGGGGTAGCGTCACCACCGTTGTCAAGGTCAGGACCAGCAGTGTTCGCATCGTGGGAGTCATGGGTCCAGCGTTCCGGCGGGGACCGGGGGCTACCAGTGGCTTCGGCTCACCTGTGGATAACTCATGGGGCTGTGGACAACCTCAGGCCCGGTTCGTGGTTCTCCGGCTCACCGGCGTACACTCGGACCGCGGCCCGTGTGAGTGCGGGACGACTTCGCGTGCCAATGCAGATCCGACCAGTTTTCGGTGTGGTCGAGTCACGGCGTCCAGCGGTCCTGAGGCGAGACGTCCTCCGGTTCGGACGGCGGCAGGGGCACCAGGGCGGCGGTCCGACCCCGGTCCGCCGCGACCAACCGGAACGCGCGCCGGCTCACCGCCAGGCGCGCCTGAACGAAGAGGTGCGAACCCGGCCATGGCCGTCGTCACCATGAAGCAGCTGCTCGACAGCGGCGTGCACTTCGGGCACCAGACCCGTCGCTGGAACCCGAAGATGAAGCGCTACATCTTCACCGAGCGCAACGGCATCTACATCATCGACCTGCAGCAGACGCTGACCTACATCGACCGGGCTTACGAGTTCGTCCGGGAAACGGTCGCGCACGGCGGTTCGATCCTGTTCATCGGCACGAAGAAGCAGGCGCAGGAGGCCATCGCCAACGAGGCCCTCCGCGTCGGCATGCCCTTCGTGAACCAGCGCTGGCTGGGCGGCATGCTCACCAACTTCTCCACGGTCCACAAGCGCCTCCAGCGGCTCAAGGAGCTGGAGTCGATGGAGCAGACCGGCGGTTTCCAGGGTTTCACCAAGAAGGAAATCCTGATGATGAACCGCGAGAAGGACAAGCTGGAGCGCACGCTCGGCGGTATCCGCGACATGTCCAAGGTGCCCAGCGCCGTGTGGATCGTGGACACCAAGAAGGAGCACATCGCCGTCGGCGAGGCGCGCAAGCTGAACATCCCGATCGTGGCGATCCTCGACACGAACTGCGACCCGGACGAGGTCGACTACCCGATCCCGGGCAACGACGACGCGATCCGGTCCGCCGCGCTGCTGACCAAGGTGGTGGCCGAGGCCGCCGCCGCCGGTCTGATGGCGCGCTCCGGCGCCCGCACCAAGGCCGCCGACGGCGCGGACAAGCCCGAGCCGGGCGTCGACGAGCCGCTGGCCGAGTGGGAGCAGGAGCTGCTGGTCGGCGCCGACGCGCCCGCCGCACCGGCGGCCGCCGAGGCCCCCGCCGGCGAGGCGCCCGCCGAGGGCACCGAGTCCGTCCAGTCCTGAGCTGTCCGCACGCCGCGCCTGCCCTGATCACGGTGGGCGCGGCGTGCGCACAGCGACCAGCGCCCGACCGGCTGGTACCGCACCACCCCCAAGCGCGTAAACGCGTCGGCGAGCGAGCCGACGACCAGACCGCAGAAGGAACGGAAATCGCACGATGGCGAACTACACCGCCGCTGACGTGAAGCGCCTCCGCGAGCTGACCGCCGCAGGCATGATGGCCTGCAAGAAGGCGCTCGAGGAGACCGACGGCGACTTCGACAAGGCGGTCGAGCTCCTGCGCATCAAGGGCGCCAAGGACGTCGACAAGCGCGCCGAGCGCACGACCGCGAACGGCCTGGTCATGGCCGAGGGCGGCGTGATGATCGAGCTGCGCTGCGAGACGGACTTCGTCGCCAAGAACGCCGACTTCCAGGAGCTGGCGGCGCGGATCGTCGCGGTCGCCAAGGCCACCCGCCCGGCTGACGTCGAGGTGCTCAAGGCCGCCGACCTCGACGGCAAGGCCGTCGACGCCGTCGTCCAGGAGTTCTCGGCCAAGATCGGCGAGAAGCTGGAGCTGGCCAAGGTCGCCATCTTCGACGGCGCCGTGACCACCTACCTGCACCGCCGTGCCGCCGACCTGCCGCCCGCCGTCGGCGTGGTGGTCGAGTACACCGGCGACAACGAGGACGCCGCCCGCGGCGCCGCGATGCAGATCGCCGCGATGCGTCCCCGCTACCTCACCCGCGACGAGGTCCCCGCGGACGTGGTGGCCAACGAGCGCCGCATCGCCGAGGAGACCGCTCGCGAGGAGGGCAAGCCGGAAGCGGCGCTGTCCAAGATCGTCGAGGGTCGCGTGAACGGCTTCTTCAAGGACGTCGTGCTCCTGGAGCAGTCGTCCGTGACCGAGTCCAAGAAGACCGTCAAGGCCGTGCTGGACGAGGCCGGTGTCACCGTGACCCGCTTCGCCCGGTTCGAGGTCGGCCAGGCCTGATTCGCGTGAGGGCGGGGTTGCGCGCAGACGTCGCGACCCCGCCCTTGCCGTGTCCAGAGGAGTACCTGTGAGCGCAGAGGTAGACCACGCGAAAGCCGATCACGCCGACGACGAGCCGATCCAGGGCTACCGCCGGGTGATGCTCAAGCTCGGCGGCGAGATGTTCGGCGGTGGCGGTGTCGGCGTCGACCCCGACGTCGTGCAGACCGTCTCACGCCAGATCGCCGCGGTCGTCCGAACAGGGGTCCAGGTCGCGGTCGTCATCGGCGGCGGCAACTTCTTCCGCGGCGCCGAACTGCAGCAGCGCGGCATGGACCGCAGCCGCGCCGACTACATGGGCATGCTCGGCACCGTGATGAACTGCCTCGCCCTGCAGGACTTCCTGGAGCGCGAGCACGGCATCGAGACCCGCGTGCAGACCGCCATCACGATGGGCCAGATCGCCGAGTCCTACATCCCCCGGCGGGCCATGCGGCACCTCGACAAGGGGCGCGTGGTGATCTTCGGCGGCGGCGCGGGCATGCCGTACTTCTCCACCGACACCACCGCCGCGCAGCGCGCGCTGGAGATCGGGTGCGAGGTCGTGCTGATGGCCAAGGCCGTGGACGGCGTCTACACGGCGGATCCCAAGATCGACCCGGACGCGTTGATGTTCGACAACATCACCCACCGCGAAGTGCTCGAACGCGGCCTGAACGTCGCCGACGCGACCGCGTTCAGCCTGTGCATGGACAACAACATGCCGATCATGGTCTTCAACCTGCTCACCGAGGGGAACATCGCGCGAGCCGTGCGTGGTGAGAAGATCGGCACACTGGTGAGCACCCCCGGTGGTCGCCCGTCCTTCTAGACCTGCTGGGATTCGAGCCGAACTGCGCACACCAAGGGAGTCAGTCGTGATTGACGAGACCCTCCTCGACGCCGAGGAGAAGATGGAAAAAGCGGTGTCCGTGGCGAAGGAGGACCTGGCCTCGGTGCGCACGGGCCGCGCCAACCCCTCGATGTTCTCCCGCATCGTGGTCGAGTACTACGGTTCGCCCACCCCGCTGAACCAGCTCGCCAGCGTCGCCATCCCGGAGGCGCGCATGGCGGTGATCAAGCCTTACGACGCCACCCAGCTCAACGCGGTCGAGAAGGCCATCCGCGACTCCGACCTGGGCGTGAACCCGAGCAACGACGGCTCGATCATCCGCGTGGTGATCCCGCAGCTGTCCGAGGAACGCCGCCGCGAGATGGTCAAGGTCGCCAAGGGCAAGGGCGAGGACGCCAAGGTCTCCATCCGCAACATCCGCCGCAAGGCCAAGGAAGAGCTGGACCGCCTGGTCAAGGACGGCGAGGTCGGCGAGGACGACGGCACCAGGGCCGAGAAGGAACTGGAGAACGTCACCCACCGCTACGTCGCCCAGATCGACGAGCTGGTCAAGCACAAGGAAGCCGAGCTGCTCGAGGTCTAGGTGGTCACGTCGGTTCGGCGGGTCGGGCGAGGAGCCCGCGCGCTTTGCTCGGCCGGTGCACGGCCGTGATAGGAGCACAGCAGGTGTCAGGCGGCGGTGACCAGGACGCGCCGGAGAAGGGCGCGTCACGCGCGGGGCGCAACCTGCCCGCGGCCATCGCCGTGGGCGTCGGCTTGGGCGCCGTCATCCTCGTCGCGCTGTTCACGGTGCGCGAGCTGTTCGTCGGCGTCGTCGCCGTCGCCGTCGCCGTGTCGGTGTACGAGCTGACGGGCGCGTTGCGGCGTGGCGCGGGCATCCGGGTGGCCCTGCTGCCCGTGCTGGTCGGCGGGCAGGCCGTGGTGTGGCTGGCCTGGCCGTACGAGCGCGGCGGCGTGCTCGCCGCGTTCGTGGTGACGATCCTGGCGTGCCTGCTCTGGCGGCTCAAGGACGGCGCGGACGGTTACCTGCGCGACGTCACCGCGTCCATCTTCACGGTCGCCTACGTGGCCGTGTTCGCGTCGTTCGCGGTCATGCTGGTCGTGCCGGAGGACGGCGTCTTCCGCGTCCTGGCGTTCCTGATCGGCGTCGTGCTGTCCGACACCGGCGGCTACGTGGCCGGCGTGCTGTTCGGCAAGCACCCGATGGCCCCCACCATCAGCCCGAAGAAGTCCTGGGAGGGTTTCGCGGGCTCGATGGTGGCGGGCATGGTCGGCGGCGCGCTCACGGTCGGCCTGATGCTGGACGGCCAGTGGTGGCAGGGCGTGCTGTTCGGCGCGGCCCTGGTCGTCACCGCGACCGCGGGCGACCTGGTCGAGTCGCTGATCAAGCGCGACCTCGGGATCAAGGACATGGGCACGCTGCTGCCCGGTCACGGCGGCCTGATGGACCGGATGGACTCGCTGCTGCCGTCCGCCGTGGTCGCCTGGCTGCTGCTGCACGTGTTCGTGCCGGGCTAGCCCTCAGTCGTCGTAGGGGTCGTCCACCCGCGTCTCGGTGGCCTCCTCCTCCGACAGCGGCGTGGTGCGGGACGGGTCGATCACCGAGAACACCGCGCCCGTGTGGTCGGCGACGACCGTGATCCGGCCGAACGGCGTGTCGTACGGCTCCACGGTGACGCGCCCGCCCAGCTCGAGCACCCTGGACGCGGCCGAGTCCGTGCCGATCTCCGGCGCGGCCGTGAAGTACACCATCCAGTGCGCGGGGGTGTCCGGCGCGAACGCCCGGCCCATCCGCTGCCGGCCGAGCACGGTGTGCCCCTGCACGGCCCAGAGCGTGTAGTCGACCGCCTGGCCGTCACCGATCTGGGTGATTTCGTACCCGCACAGCTCGCGGAAGAACTCGTCCGCGGCGTGCCCGTCACGCGTGTTCAGCTCGGCCCAGGCGTACGCGCCGTGCCCGTCCGCGCCGAACACCCAGTCTGGTGGGACGTGCCGGAACCCGACCACCGCGCCGCTCGGGTCGGCGAGCACGGTGACGGTGTCCGACGGCTCGCCGAGCACGTGGCCGCCCAACGCCTGCGCCTTCTCGGCGGTCGCGCGGGCGTGCGGCGTGTTCAGGTAGAGCGTCCACGCGCTCGGCGCGTCGGCGACGACCAGCTCGGCCACCGGCATCCCGTCCACCAGGGCGATCGCGTTGCCGCCCGAGTCGGAGAAGTACCAGCCGAACAGCCCGGAGTAGAAGTCGATCGTGGCCTGGAGGTCCGTCGTGGCGATGTCGACCCAGCACGGCGCGCCGTGGTGCAACTCGGCCAAAGCGGGAGAATTGGGGACGATCGACACCGCGTACCTCCTGCAAGCCGCCTATTCGATCACGCTACGGCTCTAGAGTCGTCCCGTGAAGGGATTCGTCCGCGCCGCGTTGGCCGCCGTCCGGCCTGTCGACGTCCTGCCGAGCCCGAACATCTGGCACTGGCCCGAGCTCTACGAGGTCGAGAACCGCGCCCAGGACGTGGACGGGGCCATCTGGCGCGTGCTGCGCGAGGAGTGCGACTGGGTCGGGCGGGACGTGGTCGACGTCGGCTGCGGTGACGGGTTCCACCTGCCGGTGTTCGCACGGGAGGCGCGCTCGGTCATCGGTGTCGAGCCGCACGCCCCGCTGGTGCGGCGCGCCCGGGCCCGGGTGGCGGACGTGCCGAACGCCGAGGCGGTGGCCGGTCCCGCGCAACGCCTGCCGTTGCGGGACGCGACCGCGGACCTGGTGCACGCGCGCACGGCGTACTTCTTCGGCCCCGGCTGCGAGCCGGGCCTGCGCGAGGCCGATCGGGTGCTGCGGCCGGGCGGCGCGCTGGCGATCGTGGACCTCGACGGCCTGGCCGAGCCCTACGGGCCGTGGCTGTGCTCCGACGAGCCGCGCTACAACCCCGTGGACGTGGAGCGGTTCTTCGCCGATCAGGGGTTCTCGTTGCGCCGCGTGCGCGCGCTGTGGCGGTTCGACCGCCGTGAGGACCTGGAGGCGGTGTTGCGCATCGAGTTCTCCGCGGCGGTCGCGGAGAAGGCCATCGCGCGCACGCCCGGCCTGTCGTTCGAGGTCGGCTACCGCGTCCACGTGAGGCGCAAGCCGGCCGGGATTGTGCTGCCCTGAGAACGCTCACCTAGGATTCGGGACGTGGAGAACAGGAACGCGGGCAGGTTGGGTCGGCAGGTCGGCGTCATCGGTCTCGGCTGCTGGCAGCTCGGCGCCGACTGGGGCCAGGTCGAGGAGTCCGACGCGCTGGCGGTGCTGCACGCCGCCGCCGACACCGGCGTGAACTTCTTCGACACCGCCGACGTCTACGGCGACGGCCGCAGCGAGACGCTGATCGGCAAGTTCCTCCGCGAGCGCGGCGACGCGGGCATCACGGTGGCCACCAAGATGGGCCGCCGCGTCGACCAGACGCCGGAGAACTACAACCGCGAGAACTTCCTGGCCTGGAACGACCGCTCGCGCGCCAACCTCGGCGTCGACACGCTCGACCTGGTCCAGCTGCACTGCCCGCCGACGCCGGTCTTCTCGACCGACGAGGTGTTCGACATGCTCGACGAGCTGGTCGAGGCCAAGCGGATCGCCGCGTACGGCGTGAGCGTGGAGACCGTCGACGAGGCGCTGACCGCGATCGCGCGGCCGGGTGTCGCGAGCGTCCAGATCATCCTGAACGCGCTGCGGCTCAAGCCGCTGGAGCGGGTGCTGCCCGCGGCGGCGGAAGCGGGCGTGGCGATCATCGCCCGCGTTCCGCTCGCCTCGGGGCTGCTGTCCGGCAAGTACAGCGCGTCGACCACGTTCGGGGCCGACGACCACCGCAACTACAACCGCAACGGTGACGCGTTCGACGTCGGCGAGACGTTCTCCGGCGTGCCGTTCGAGGTCGGGCTGGAGGCGGTGGAGCGGCTGCGCGCCCTCGTGCCGCCCGGCGCGACCATGGCGCAGTTCGCGCTGCGGTGGGTCGTGGACCAGCCGGGCGTCACCGTGGTCATCCCCGGCGCGCGCAACGCCGAGCAGGCTCGGGCCAACTCGGCCGCCGCGGACCTCGCCCCGTTGTCGGCGCAGGCCCAGGACGAGGTGCGGGCCGTGTACGACTCGCTGGTCCGGCCGCTGGTCCACGACCGCTGGTAGGTCACTCCTCCGCGTTGTCCTCCTCGACGTCGAGCTCGCCGAGGATCGCGTACAGCTTGCGGCGGGCCTCGCCGAGGACTTCGACGGCCCGCGCCTGCTGCTCGCGCGTGCCCGCGTGCGCCATCTGCTGCATGGCCGCGCCGAGGTGCCGTGCCGCCGTGCGCAGCTTCGCCGCGTGCTGGTCGAGGTCGTCGTTGACCTGCTGCCACGGCGGCGCGCCGTCGAGCTTCGCGGCCGTCTCCCGACCGGTCTCGGTCAGCGTGAACAGCTTCTTGCCGCCCGCCTCCTCGGTGGAGGCGACGAGGCCCTCGTCGGCCAGCATCTGCAGGGTCGGGTAGACCGAGCCGGGGCTGGGCCGCCAGAGGCCGTCCGTGCGGCCGCTGATCTCCTGGATCATCTCGTAGCCGTGCATGGGGCGTTCGGCGAGCAGTGCGAGGACCGCCGTGCGGACGTTGCCCTTGCGCTGCCTCCCGCCGCGACCCCGGCCCCGGCCGTGCCCGCCGAAGCCGGGCGGCTCGGGCGGGATCGGCGGGCCGCCGAACGGGTCGGGCGGTGGCGGGGGACCGCCGAAGGGGCCGCGGCCGAAGCCGCCGCCGAACCCTCCGCCGCCGAACCCCTGTCGTGGGTCGCCGAAGCCGTGCTCGCGGTGGTGCCGGTGTTCGTGGTGCCTGTGTCCGTGGAAGTGCATCTTTTTGCTCCTTGTATCGATCGGTTGCGACGTGTCGACGATATATCGGAACGTATCGCGATGCAACGGTGATGGCGATCGCAGTCGGCGTGGTCATGGGTGCCGCGCGCGCGTGGGACACTGGAGGGCGCTATGACTGCCCTCCCCCTCGTCTTCGACGCGCCCAAGCGCGGGCTGCCGCCGCGCCACCTCGCCGACCTCTCCGCCGACCAGCGTCGAGAGGCCGTCACCGCACTCGGTGAGAAGCCCTTCCGCGCCGCGCAGCTGTCGAACCACTACTTCGGCCGGCTGACCGTCGACCCCGACGCGATGACCGACATCCCCGCCGCCGCGCGGGAACGCCTGGTGACCGACCTGATGCCGCCGTTGTGGACGGAGCTGCGCAGCGTCGAGGCCGACGGCGGCACGACGCGCAAGACGTTGCTGCGCGCCCACGACGGCACGTTGGTCGAGAGCGTCCTGATGCGCTACCCGGACCGCGCCACGCTGTGCATCTCGTCGCAGGCGGGCTGCGGCATGGCGTGCCCGTTCTGCGCGACCGGGCAGGGCGGCCTGACCCGGAACCTGTCCACGGCGGAGATCGTGGACCAGGTGCGGCGCGGTGCGGCGGCCATGCGTGACGGCGAGCTGCCCGGCGGGCCGGGACGGCTGTCGAACATCGTGTTCATGGGCATGGGCGAGCCGCTGGCCAACTACAAGCGCGTGGTCGAGGCGGTGCACCGCATCTGCGACCCGGCTCCGGAGGGTCTGGGGATCTCGCAGCGCTCGGTGACGGTGTCGACCGTGGGCCTGGTGCCGGCGATCCGGAAGCTGACCGAGGAGAACCTCCAGGTCCGGCTGGCGGTGTCGCTGCACACGCCGGACGACGAGCTGCGCGACACGTTGGTGCCGGTCAACACCCGGTGGAAGGTGGCCGAGGTGCTGGAGGCGGCTCGCGGCTACGCCGACCGCACCGGCCGCCGCGTGTCGATCGAGTACGCCCTGATCCGCGACATCAACGACCAGCCGTGGCGTGCGGACATGCTGGGCAAGCTGCTGCGCCGGCACTTGGGCCAGCTCGTCCACGTCAACGTCATCCCGCTGAACCCCACGCCGGGCTCGAAGTGGGACGCGTCGCCGAAGCCGGTGGAGCGCGAGTTCGTCCGGAGGGTCAACGACCAGGGCGTCGCGTGCACCGTGCGTGACACCCGGGGTCAGGAAATCGCCGCCGCCTGCGGCCAGCTCGCCGCCGAGGGCTGAGCGTGGAGCTGCTCGCCGGGGGTGTGCCACAATTGTGGCCATGACCGTCGAACCGCTGCGTGCCGTCCGTGATCACCTGTCGGAGTTCGTCGATCGCGCCGAGCGTGAGCACGAACGGGTCGTGGTCACCCGGAACGGGCGGCCGGCGGCCGTGCTGATCGGGTACGAGGATCTGGCGGCCCTCGAGGAGACGTTGGAGATCCTCAGCGACCCGAACGCGATGGCGGCGATCAGGGAAAGCCGTGAGGAGGTGGCCCGTGGCGAAGTGGTTCGCGGCGTGGAAGCCGTTCGAGCCCTGCGGCCACGTTCGTGACCGAGCCGTACGAGCTTCACGTGGCGACCAGTGCTGCGCGAACCATCCAGGACAAGTTGCCCGAGGGCGTGACGTCGGCCGTGATCGAGTTCATCACCCGCACATTGCTGGAAAACCCCCACAGGGTCGGCAAACCGCTGCGGTACGAACTGGAAGGTGTCCACTCGGCTCGGCGTGGCGCCTTCCGGGTGCTGTACGAGATCGACGACGAACGACGTGAGGTCACCGTGCTCCGCGTCGAACACCGTGCCGACGTGTACCGACCGCGTTGAGGCGGCGTTGGGGGCGCCGAGGTCCGCCGGTCGTCGTAGCGTGACGTGATCGGTTCCCTGCGGAGTCGCTAGAGTGCGTCGCGAGCGGCGTGCGAGCCGACCCTGCGCACGAACGGTGTCTCTGCCGAATGTTGACCGTGAGGAATCCACCCCCTGATTTCCGGGTGCCCTTCCGTGCGTTCGCGTTCCCCGCCGGCGTGGTTCCGCATCGGGATTTCCTGCAGTTCTCGGCGAACGATCTCGCGCATGCGCTCTTCATGACGGGTCGCGCCCCCGGTGACGAGTTCGCTCACGGTAAGTCATCGGTATATGAATGGTTGCACCGGGCGTCGCTCATTCCGGCTTATGTCCGTCGGACCTACGGGGCGGAATTGGTGCGCTCGGATTTGGCGTTGACCTTGGATCGGTCGGAGTCGGCTGCGGTTTCGTATGCGTTGGGTCAAGCGATGACCGCCATCTTCTGTCGGACCCAGTTGGGTGTGAGTCATCTGCTCCACGTCGACCGGTACTCCGCGGAATACGGCGTTCGCTTCGGCGCAGCACGGCGCCGAGCTGACCTGTTCGGGATCTCGCCACGAGGCTGGGTGGTCGCCGAGGCCAAGGGTCGTTCCGGCAGGGTCCCCCTTGAGGTGCGGCGTGCGCTGGAGGCCCAAAAGCGCTCGGTCTCAGCAGTCGAGGGTAAGCCGCCATGGGTGGCTCTGGGGTGTGTCGCACACTTTCCCCGGCGGAACGGGCCCCTGCACTTGGAGGCCTTCGACCCGGACGCCGACGACGTCGAGGCGGTCGCCTTGGACGTGACCAGGGACCGCTTCATGCTCGCCTATTATTCGCCGTTCCTCCGGGCGCTCGAAATCGGCACTCCAGGGCAGGACGAGGATTACCAATTCGCCGAAATCGCCAGTCTGGGCATCCGGGTCGGCCTGCCGATTTCCCTCGTGGTGCGGCTTCGACGTGCGGAGTCCGATGAACTCGACGGTTTGTCCGTCGATGTCGAGGACCTGCTCGAGGAGTTGCGGAGCCGCCGGGTCGGAGTCCTGCCCGACGGCAGCCTCGTGGAGACCGATTGGCAAGGGTCGCTCGACCGGCGGGATCGGGACCGGTTCGAAGGCTGACTCGCCGACATCGCGCTGTCCTCACCCGGGGTGCAGCAGTGGAGCCGGTCAGCCGATCAGTGAGTCGTCGACAACTCGTCCGCGGCCGGTGAGGGCGCTGCGCGGCAAGGCAGTTGACCTACCGCCGAGGGTCTAGCGGCGCCAGGAGGTGCGGCTGCGGACCTGGTCCCAGATCAGCAGGGCGGCCATGGTGAGGCCCGTCAGGATCACCCAGATGTTCTCGGTCTGGCCGTGGTGGTTGCCGATCAGCAGGGAGAACACCGCGAGGGTGGAGAGCCAGCCCGCGATCTTGATGCCCTTGGGGAAGGTGCCGTGCCAACCCCACTCGGCCGACGGCTCTTCGTGGGTGTCGACCGCCGGACGCTTGTCCAGTTCCGAGGACGAAGACACAGCCGCACGACCTTCCTGCCCGATCACGTTCACCAACGGCGTCATCGTCGCACACCCGCGCGCCAGGCGAGACGTGAGGTGCGCGGCACCGCCGTGACGTCTACCCTCGGCCCTCGCGCGTACCCGCCGCGTGTTCGCACCGCACCCCGCCAGGCCGGAACGGGCGCCGCAACCGCCCAGAAGGGCGACGAGGTTGACCGAACGGTTCCACCCGGCCGAGGGCCGCACGCCGGACACCTTCGCACCGGTCGAAGTCGGCGTCCACGGCGTCACCAAGCGCTTCGCCGACCAGACCGCGGTCGACGACGTCACGTTGCGGATCCACGAAGGCGAATTCTTCTCCGTCCTCGGCCCCTCCGGCTGCGGCAAGACCACGTTGCTGCGCATGATCGCCGGGTTCGAGGACCCGACCGCGGGCCGGATCGAGCTCGACGGCGTGGACGTGGTCGGCGTGCCGCCCTACCGGCGTGACGTGAACACGGTCTTCCAGTCCTACGCCCTGTTCCCGCACCTGTCGGTGTGGGACAACGTCGCCTACGGCGTCAAGCGCAAGGGCGTGCGCGGCGCGCGGCTGAAGCAGGTCGTCGGGGAGCACCTGGAACTGGTCCGACTGGAGCAGTACGCGAAGCGGCGGCCCGCGCAGCTCTCCGGCGGCCAGCAGCAACGCGTCGCCATCGCCCGCGCGCTCGCCGCCGGCCCCCGGCTGTTATTGCTGGACGAGCCCCTCGGCGCGTTGGACGCGGTGCTGCGCAAGGAGTTGCAGATCGAGCTGATGCGCATCCAGCGCGAGGTCGGCACCACCTTCCTCTACGTCACGCACGACCAGGAGGAGGCGCTGGTGCTGTCGCACCGCGTCGCCGTGATGAACGCGGGCCGGGTGGCGCAGGTCGGCTACCCGGAGGACGTCTATGAGCGCCCGGCCACCCGGTTCGTCGCCGGTTTCATCGGCACCTCCAACATCCTCGACGCCCGGGTGTCCGGTGTGGACGGTCGCTGGGCGGTGCTCGACGCGCCGGGCGTCACCGGCCTCAGGGCGCCGCTGAACGGCCACGAGGTCCGCCACGGGCAACGGGTCGCGGCGACCGTGCGCCCGGAGAAGGTGCACCTGCACGACCTCGCCGACGAACCGCCGACGGGCTGGTGCGTGCTCACCGGCACGGTCCGCGACGTCGTGTACGCGGGCGTGTCCACGCAGTACGTGGTGGACGTGCCGGGCGGCGCGGAGCTGGTCGCGTTCGCGCAGAACACCCACCGCGTCGCCGACGCGGGCTCGCCGGGGCAGCCCGTGCGGATGGCCTGGGATCCCGACTTCACCGTGTTGCTGGGGAGCGCCGATGACTGAGCGGACACTGCGGATCGCCCGACTCTGGGACCCGGAGGACGCGAAGGTGACCCGCCGGACCGTGCTGCGCTCGACGGCGTTCTTCGCCCTCGCCGCGACCGGGGCGTGCGGCGTCGGCGACGCGCCACCGACCGGCACGAGCAGCGCGCCCGCGTCGGCCGCGAGGGCGAGCAACGCGGTCGCCGAGCCGAAGCTCAACTTCTACAACTGGACCGACTACATCGCGCCCGACACGCTGCCCGGCTTCAAGGACGCCTCGGGCATCGAGGTCACCTACGACAACTTCAGCTCCAACGACGAGATGGAGGCCAAGATCGCCTCCGGCGCGGCCGGGTACGACCTGGTGGTGCCCAGCGACAACTTCCTGCGCCGGTTCCTGCGCTCCGGGCTGCTCACGCCGCTGGACCACGACCTGCTGCCGAACCTGGGCAACCTCGGCAAGCGGTTCACCGAGGCCGACTACGACCCGGGCAACGCCTACTCCGTGCCGTGGGCCTGGGGCACGACCGGCCTGGCGTACTCGAAGTCGCAGCTCGGCGACGTGACCGGGTTCTCGGCCTACGACCTGGCCGCCGCGCAGGGCCGCGCCACGATCCTGGACGAGGCGCGCGACGCGCTGGCGCTCGGCCTGCTCAAGCTCGGGCACGACCCGAACACCACCGACGCCGGGCAGATCGCCGAGGCGGTCGAGGTGCTGCTGGAGCTGAAGGGGAAGCTCGGCCAGATCACCTCGGACGTGATCGAGCCGCTGACCTCGGGCCAGACGCCGCTGGCGCAGGCGTACTCCGGCGACGCGTTCCAGGCGCGTGACGCGAACGACGACCTGGCCTACGCGATCCCGGTCGAGGGCGGCCTGTCCTACGTCGACCTGCTGTGCGTGCCCAAGGACGCGCCGCACGCGGAGAACGCGCACTGGTTCATCGACTACGTGCTGGAACCGTCGGTCGGCGCGGCGCTGGCCAACGCCATCCGCTACGGCAGCCCGAACGAGGCCGCCAAGCCCATGATCGAGCCGGAGCTGCTGAACGACCCGCTGGTGTACCCGTCGGACGAGCAACTGGCCAAGCTGCCGTTCACCAAGGACCTCGGCGCGGACGTGGAGGCCCGCTACGCCGACGCGTGGACCAGGGTCAAGACCGGCTGATGGCCCGGCCGCGGTGGCTGGTCGCCACCGGTCTGCTCGCGCCGACCGGTGCGTGGCTCGGCCTGTTCCTGGTCGCGCCGCTGGCGCTGGTGGTGCAGTTCAGCTTCGCCACCCGCGACACGGGGGTGGCGCGGGCCGTGCTGCCGTGGACGCTGCGGGCCTACGCGACCGCGCTGGACCCGGCGTTCCTGCCGATCTTCGGCCGCACGCTGGCGTACGCGGGCGTGACGACGGCGTTGTGCCTGCTCCTGGGCTTCCCGCTGGCCTGGTTCATCGCCCGGCACGCCGGCCGGCACCGGACCGCGCTGCTGGTGGCGGTGCTGGTGCCGTTCTGGTCGAGCTACCTGGCCCGGATCTACGCGTGGAAGGCGCTGCTGGACGGCGAGGGGCTGGTCAACCGGCTGCTGGGCGCCGTGGGCCTGGGCCGTGACGGCGGGTTCCTGCTGACGCACGGCGCGGTGGTGGTGGGGCTGACGTACGGGTTCCTGCCGTTCATGGTGCTGCCCTTGTACGTGGCGTGCGCGCGGTTCGACCACCGGCTGGTGGAGGCGTCCTACGACTTGGGGCACGCGCGGGCCTCGACGTTCTTCCGCGTGGTGCTGCCGGGCGTGTTCCCGGGCGTGCTGGCCGGGTCGTTGCTGGTCTTCGTGCCGTCGGCCGGTGATTTCGTCACGCCGAAGCTGCTCGGCGGCGTGGAGCAGTCGACGTTCGGCAGCGTGATCGACGACCAGTTCCGCGGCGGCAACAACTGGCCGCTCGGGTCGGCGATGGCGGTGTTGCTGCTGGTCCTGGTGGTGGTCGTGCTGGTGGCGCGCGGCCGGCGCGGCGAGGACGTGCTGTGAACCGCCGCCCGTGGGCGCTGGGCGCGGTCGCCGCCCTGGTGTTCCTGTTCCTCTACGCGCCGATCGGGTGGCTGGCGCTGGTGTCGTTCAACGACTCGCGGTCGCTGAGCCGCCTCACCGGCCTGTCGGTCCGCTGGTACGCGGCGCTGTTCCGCGACGCGCGGGTGCTCGACGCGCTCGGGCTGAGCCTGCGGCTGGCGGCGACGAGCGCCGTCGTCGCCACGGCGGTCGGCACGCTGGCGGCGTTCGGCCTGCGGCGCGCGTTCCCCGGCCGGGGCGTGTGGACGGTCCTGCTGAGCCTGCCGCTGGTGGTGCCCGAGGTGGTGCTGGGCGTGGCGCTGCTCGGGTTCTGCGTGAAGCTCGCGGGCATCCCGCTCGGGTTCGGCGCGCTGCTGGCCGCGCACGTCGCGTTCTCGTTGAGCTTCGTGGTGGTCGTGGTGCGGTCCCGGGTGGCGGGCGTGGACCACCGGCTCGAAGAGGCCGCCGCCGACCTCGGCGCGAGCCCGCTGGTGGCGTTCCGCACGGTCACGTTGCCGCTGGTCGCGCCCGCGGTGGCGGCGGGTGCGGCGTTCGCGTTCCTGCTGTCGTTCGACGACGTGGTGACGTCCAGCTACCTGACCGGGGTGGGCTCGACCACGCTGCCGGTGTTCGTGTACGCCCAGGCCGGCCGCCGCGGCGTGTCGCCGGAGATCGTCGCGCTGTCGACGGTGATGGTGGCGGTGAGCGCGGCGCTGCTGATCGCCGGCGTGCTCGTGGTGGCCTGGCGGGCGCGCCGCGCGTCACCTGCGTCAACTTTCGTCGGAGGCGGTCGAGACCAATGAACGCGGCCGTCCGGCGGCTGGTTCTTTACCGTGGTCCCCCGTGACGTCTGTCGTTCAGCGGCTCCGGCCCGCCCTGCCGGATCTCCGGGAGGCGCCCTCCGCGTTCCTGCGCGCCCACGCCGAGCGCCTCGGCCAGGTGACGCCCCTGCGCGTGGGGCGCGAGGTGCTGGCGGTCGTCGTGTTCCTCGGCCTGGACGTGTTCCCCGGCTGGGTCTCGGGCAACTCGCGGCTCTCCGGCTGGACGCTGATCCTGCTGGGCGCCGGGTACGTGGTGATCTACCTGTCCCGGCTGCTGTTCCCCGCGCTGGCCCTGCTGGCGGCCACGTGGGTCGTCTTCAGCTCCGAGCACGGCGGCGTCGCGCTGGTGGTGATGCTCTCCTACGCCGCCGGCTACCGGATCGCGCCGTGGCAGCGCTCGCTGCTCACCGCCGTCCTCGCGCTCGCCCTGCACATGTTCGCCTGGGGCCTGTCCGCGCCCGGCCTGTCCGGGCCGTTCGGCCAGTGGGTGATGCTGACCGTCTACTGCATGGTCGTGGCGCTGCCGTTCCTGGTCGGCCGGTACGTCGCGCAGCGCAACGCGCTGGTCGCGGCCTTGCAGGAACGCGAGGAGCGCGTGGTGCGGGAGCGGCGGATGGTGTCGCGCCAGGTGCGGCTGCGCGAGCGCAACCGGATCGCGCAGGACATGCACGACAGCCTCGGCCACCGGCTCAGCCTCATCTCCGTGCACGCGGGCGCGCTGGCCCTGGACACCGGCCTCGGCGAACGCCAGCGCGAGGCCGTGCAGGTGCTGCGCAGCGCGGCCCTCACCGCGATGGAGGAGCTGCGCGGCGTCATCGGCGTGCTGCGGCGCGACGAGGAACCGGACGAGGACCAGGTGCGGGGGAGCACCGTCGGCCGGGACAACCGGACCGTCGACGCGATCGACGAGCTGGTCGACGGCGCGCGCCGGGCGGGGGTGCGGGTCAGCCTGGTCCGCGGCGGCCTGGCCGTGCCGCTGCCCGCGAAGGTCAGCCACGCCGCGTACCGCATCGCCCAGGAGGGCCTGACCAACGCCAACAAGCACGCGCCGGGCGCGAGCGTGCAGGTGACCGTGAAGTACGAACCGGACGCGCTGGTGGTGGAGGTGCGCAACAACCCGCCGCGGACGAAGCTGCCCGGCGGCGCCGGGTTCGGCCTGATCGGGCTCGGCGAGCGGGTGCGGCTGGCGGGCGGCATGCTGCACGTGGGCGAGCTGCCGACCGGCGGGTTCCGCATCGCGGCCGTGCTGCCGTACGAGGACACCGCCGCGGCGGGCGACGAGCCGTCCGACGAGGAGCAGCCCGAACCCGCCAAGCCCACCGGCATCCGCAAGTGGGCGGGCGTCGGCTCGATCGTGCTGGCCGGGATCGTCGTGCTGGTGGTCGTCGGCGGCTACACGTGGATCGGGTCGCAACCCGTCACCAAGGTGGTGTCCGAGGAGTTGTACGACTCGGTGTCGGTCGGGCAGGCGGAGGCGGAGGTGATGGCCAAGCTGCCGGGCGGCGCCGAGCCGCCGCTGGGCGACCTCAACTCCGACGCCGATGCCGAGCCCGCCGGCGCGCGGTGCGAGTACCGCGTCGCCGACGTGCAGACCTACTCCTCGCGAGCGACCAAGATCGTGCGGTTCTGCTTCGCCGACGGCACGCTGGTCGAGAAGAACACCCACTTGCAGGGGATGTGACAGTGATCCGGGTCCTCATCGCCGACGACGAGCCGCTGATGCGCGCGGGCATCAAGGCCATCCTCGGCACCGCCGACGACATCGAACTGGTCGCCGAGGCCGGTGACGGGCGGGAAGCGGTCCGCATCGCCCTGGAGCGGCGGGTGGACGTCGCCGTGCTCGACATCCGCATGCCCCGCCTGGACGGCCTGGCCGCCGCACGCGAGCTGCGGACCGTCGCACCCTCGGTGCGGGTGGTGATGCTCACCACGTTCGGCGAGGACGACAACATCGTCCGGGCGCTGTCCGACGGCGCGGCCGGGTTCCTGCTCAAGGACTCCGCCCCGGAGGAACTGCTGCGCGCCGTGCGCGCCGTTCACTCGGGCGAGGCTTATCTGTCACCCATGGTGACGAGCCGGGTGGTGGGCATGGTGGCCCAGGTGGGTCAGCCCCGCCGGCAGGCGGCGATGCGCCAGGTCGAGGGGTTGACCGAACGCGAGGTCGAGGTGCTGGCCCTGCTCGGGCTGGGGATGTCCAACGCCGACGTCGGGCAGCGGCTGCACATGAGCGAGGCGACCGTGAAGACCTACGTGAGCAGGCTGCTGGCCAAGCTCGGGCTCACGAACCGGGTGCAGGCGGCGTTGCTGGCGCGCGACGCGGGGCTGGCGAACTGAGTGCGCGCAGGGGTGTGGGGCGGGCGGGGGGGCGCGCGGGGGAGCCCCCGCGGCGGCTATTTTAAGGTGGCCGGGATTCCAGGGACATGGGGGCAGCGCTCGAAAATACAGAGGA